>JAQUUS010000014.1 GCA_028693775.1 Alphaproteobacteria bacterium
GCAAAGCCGGGACCGCGCTTTTGTCGATTATCTGGACGGAATCGCCGATACGACCTATTACGCAGGGAAAGGAAAGCTTGTCGAACCTTGCCCAGATATTCTTGAGCGCACACGGGGGCTCAGGCCGGTAACCGACGACAACATGGGTACCGAATGGCGGCACCCCTTCGGGCTTGAGTGATCAATCGGCGGCGGCAGGTTCCGCAGGAACTTCGTCTTCGTCGCTTTCCTCATGAATCCATGCGGCGAATTCTTCCTCCTCGGACGAATCCTCATGGGCCGTATCCGGGTCTTCTCCTTCGCGGGGTAGATCCGAAATAACGGGACGCGGATCGAGCAGACCGGCGGCTTTCAGCTCATCGAGGCCGGGAAGGTCCTTCAGGGACGACAGGTTGAAATGGCTCAGAAAATCGGGCGTTGTGGACCATGTGAGGGGACGGCCCGGCGTGTCGCGGCGCTTGCCCGGGCGAATCCAGCCGAGCTCCAGAAGAATATCCAGCGTCCCACGGCTTGTTTCGACGCCGCGGATGCTTTCGATGTCGCCACGGGTCAGCGGTTGGTGATAGGCGATGATCGCCAGCACTTCTGCCGCCGCGCGCGGAAGCTTGCGGCGCGGCTGGCGCGTGATTTTCATGTTCGGCGCAAGGTCGGGCGCTGTGCGAAAACTCCACTGGCCGTCGGTTTCCACGAGATTGACGCCGCGTCCTTCGTATTGCGCCTTCAAGGCATCCAGAAGCGCGGGCATATCCGTTCCTTCGGGAAACTGGCGCGAAAGCAGCTCCGTCGTCGCCGGTTCCGAACTCGCAAAAATCACGGCTTCCAAAAGACGCAGGTCCGGGGTTTGATCGGGAGTATCGGTCATTGTTCACTCTCAGGTTTTTCTTCGGTTTTTTCGCGGCGGCGTACATAGATGGGCTCGTAGGTCCCGTCTTGCCGCAGTTCGATTTCGCCGCTCTTCGCCAACTCCAGCGTCGCGGCAAATGTGGAGGCTATGGCCGAACGGACTTCCAGCGCTTCTTCCGCGTCCACAACGTCGGGCAGATAGCTTTGGAGAATGCTCCAGTCCGGCATCGTTCCGAGCAAATGGCGCATGCGCGAGACGCTCTCCTCCAATCCGTAAAGCCGCGTTCTTTTGACGTTGTAGGCTTCGGGCTTCCTCCGCCGCGACGGCGCGCTGAGCGCGACCAGCAGATCTTGTATCCTCAGGAAATAGATCGGCTTTTCTTCGATCTCCACAGGTTCGGGAATGCCTCGCAAGAAAACATCCGCACCTAGCTGCGGCCTCTCCTGAATTTGCTTCGCCGCCTTTTGCATCGCCTCAAGGCGCATCAACTGGAATTTCAGCGCCTCGGCCATCGCCGCAGGATTTTCCTGATCTTCGGGGCGCTCGGGCTCAGGCAATAACAGGCGCGACTTGAGGTAGGCCAGCCATGCCGCCATGACAAGATAATCCGCCGCGATTTCTAGCCGCAGACGATGCGCTTCCGCAATATAGGCAAGGTATTGTTCCGCCAGCGGCAATATCTGAAGCTTGCCGAGATCGAGCTTCTGCTCACGCGCAAGCGTCAACAAAAGGTCGATCGGCCCTTCGAAGCCTTCCAGAGATACGACAAGGTCTGCCGCCTCTCCGTCCCGGTCCAATACCATATCTTCGGTTTCCGAACTCATATCTGTCCCAGAATCAATAACAGGCCGCAAGATTATGAATATTTCGCCCCGGAATCTACGGTTATATAATCCATTACCATATGTTGCGTTCTTACTTCCATTTCGGGACAAAATGCACGATAACGTCCCGGTCACCCTTCTATTCCTTGTTTCCAGACCCTTTTCAGAGCCATGCATAGTTCCAACTACCATGTCATTGCCGACCTCCTGCATATTCTCGCCGGGGGCGGAATCGGCCTGGTTTCCGCCAGCGTTGCCATGTTGTTCGGCTCCCGCTCGGCTGACAGGCTTCCCGGCGAAAGCCGCAGGCCCCAGTGCATCTACTGCTCGCGCCCCTTGTCCTGGCAGGACGCAACGCCTTTGCTCGGCTGGCTTCTCAGGCCGGGCCTCAGAAACCTTCCTTGTCCTTGCGGCCTCAAAACCGGCCTTTGGCAACAACCCGCCGCCGAAATCGCGGGCTTCGTTCTGGGCATGCTGGCCATGTACTTTCAGGACTGGTCTTTGCCCGCCATCCCTTTATGCCTTGGCATGGGTATTTTGCCCGCTATCGCTCTCATCGATTTTCATTTCAGGATCATTCCGGACGAGCTCAATGCCGCTTTGGGCCTTTGCGGGTTTTTCTTCATTCTCGCGCGCGGCGAGGATGTCTTTCTGGGGATGATTTCATCGTCAATTCTGCTTACGCTCGGGCTCTTTTTCGCCCTCGTTTATAGCCGATGGCGGCGAAAGGAAATGCTGGGGCTGGGAGACGTCAAGTTCTTCGCCGCCTCCGGTTTGTGGCTTCATCCTCATACAGTGGCCACGTTTCTCGCTTTGGGCGGTATCTTCGGCCTGATTTTCAACCTTCTCTGGAGACGCATCAGCGAAGAAAAACAATTTCCCTTTGCCCCCGCTCTTTGCTTATCTCTGTTCGTTTGCGTCATTTACAAGCTGATTTGGATTCCATGAAATCCGGCTTTGCCCATTCCCTTTTTACGGTCAGCAGCCTCACCATCGTCAGCCGCATCGGCGGCTTCGTTCGCGATTCGCTGACTGCGGTCTTTTTGGGCGCGGGGCCCGTCGCAGACGCCTTTTTTGTCGCGCAGCGCTTGCCCAACCTCTTCCGCAGCCTGTTTGCGGAAGGCGCCTTCTCGGCCGCCTTTGTGCCGCTCTATACGTCCGAACAGGAACGCAACGGCGATGAGGCCGCTCAACGCTTCGCCGGGCAAGCTTTGATGCTTTTGCTCACGGCACTCCTGCCTTTCTCGGTCCTTGTCATGATGTTCATGCCGAAGGTCATGCTTCTGCTCGCTCCGGGGTTCGAAGACGAGCCGGAAAAATTCGCGCTGGCCGTTCGCTTCAGCACCATTACTTTTCCTTACCTCGCGTTGATTTCCGTTACCGCTCTGCAAACGGGCGTTTTGAATGCTCGCGGGCTTTTTGCGCCGGGCGCAGCCGCGCCGATCGCCTACAATATCGTGCTCATTCTGGGGCTGCTCGCCTCACAGCTTTTTGACTGGCAGGTGGGTTACACTTTGGCCTGGGCCGTTACGGTTTCGGGAGTCGTTCAGTGCGCATGGCTTGCTCTCAGCTGCCGGAACGCTCGCGCCAGCATTCCCATTTTGCGCCCGCAACTGAGCAAGGCCAGCTCTCTTCTCTTCCGCCGCATCGGCCCGGGCGCCGTGGGCGCGGGCGCGGCCCAGATCAACCTTTTGGTTTCGACCATCCTTGCTTCGACCCTTCCGACAGGCGCCGTTTCTTACCTCTTTTATGCGGATCGGCTGAACCAGCTTCCCTTGGGGATTGTGGGCATCGCCGTCGCGACCACGCTTCTGCCCCTTCTCTCACGCCATGTCGAAACCGGGGACGAGGCCAAGATCCGCCACTTCAACAGCCGCGCTATCGAGTTTTGCCTTCTTTTGGGATTGCCTTCGATGGTGGGGCTGCTTGTCTTTGCGGAACCGATTATCGAAACGCTTTTCGAGCACGGCGCTTTTACGCACGGCGATACGCTTGCGACCGCTGCAACACTTCGCGCTTATGCGCTCGGTATTCCCGGGTTTCTGCTCGTCAAGGTTTATGCTGCGGATTTCTTTGCGCGGCACGACACGAAGACGCCCGTTAAGGCCGCCATGCTGTCGATGGGCGCGAACGTTCTTTTGTCTGTGGCCCTTTTGATTCCTCTCGGCCATATTGGCATCGCGCTCTCGAACAGCTTTGCCGTGACTTTGAACGCAGGACTGCATTATTACCATCTGCGCAAGTCGCGCTTTCCTATCGGTAACAAATCTCTTCCGAAAAGCGTTGTTAAGATCGCCTTGTGCGCCACAGCCATGGCTGCCGTCGCCTTGCTTTCGCTTCAGGTATGGCATGCCTTTTCCCTGCACAGCCTGTCCCAAAAGATTCTCGCTTTGGGGGCTTTGATCGCCCTCTCGGGCGGCCTCTATGCGGCGGTCATTCTGGCAACGGGCGCTTTCAAGCTGGAAACGATTAAAAACATGCTCAAAGAGAAGCCTCCCAAAGCCTGATTTTAACCGATAAATCCGACGGATATTTGTTTTATTTCAACGAAAAAATCATCTATGATGCCGCTCTTTCAGGCATTCAGGCTATTGATGGGCGTCCCATGACAGAACAGGACCAATCCGACAATTTATCGTACGACACGTTCGCCGCGTCCGTTAAGCGCAGCAAGGAGCTGGAGGCAGATCTCCAAAAAAATCCCAAGGCTCATTGCGTTCTCACGGGCGACAGGCCTACGGGCGATTTGCATATCGGGCATCTGTTCGGTTCGCTGCTTAATCGCGTGCGGCTCGCCAATTTGGGCGTTAACAGCTTTATTCTCATTGCCGATTATCAGGTTCTGACCGACCGCGACGTTTTTGACCGCATTCGCGAATGCACGCTGAACCTGATGCTCGATTATATGTCGGTCGGGATCGATCCTGACCGCGACAACGTTTCCATATTTTGCCATAGCTGCATTCCGGAGCTGAATCAGCTTTTGCTTCCGTTCATGACTCTGGTGAGCGTCGCCGAGCTTGAACGCAATCCGACCGTGAAGGAAGAGATCGAGGCCGCCAAGCTGACGCGGCTGAACGCGGGTATGCTGGTTTATCCCGTGCATCAGGCGGCGGATATTCTGTTCTGCAAGGGAGATATCGTTCCCGTGGGCAAGGATCAATTGCCTCACATCGAGCTGACGCGCCAGATCGCCCGGAGATTCAATACCAAATATTGCCCGGACAAACCCATTTTCCCGGAACCGCAGGGCCTGCTGAGCGACGCGCCGACCATTCTCGGCCTCGACGGAAGCCAGAAGATGAGCAAAAGCCGCAACAATTCCATCGCCCTCAAGGCAACCGAAGACGAGACGTCCAAGATTATCAAGACGGCCAAGACGGACTCCGAACGCCTGATTACCTATGAGCCCGA
This sequence comes from Alphaproteobacteria bacterium, assembly GCA_028693775.1. Classification (GTDB taxonomy): domain Bacteria; phylum Pseudomonadota; class Alphaproteobacteria; order UBA9219; family UBA9219; genus CAIXLI01. Next base: position 5,083 of record JAQUUS010000014.1, read on the forward strand.
ACGCAGGCCGGAAGTCGCGAACCTGATCGACATCGCCTCTTATGCCAGCGGCGTTCCTCAGGAAAAAATCGCGGCCGATATCGGAGACGGCGGCGCGGGCAAGCTGAAACAGTATTTGACCGAAAGCCTCAATACCTTTTTGCGGCCCATCCGGACAAAACGCGCGGAGCTCGAAAAAGACATGGGCTATGTGAAAAAATGCCTCGAGAAAGGCAATATGCGGGCCCGCGAGGTTGCCGTCGATACGCTGAACGACGTTCGCGACGCGATGAACATGTTCAGGTAAACGAACCCGCCCTCTCGGGAAAAGGAAAAGCCTGCCTTTTGTTTGGGATTAAAGGCCGAATTCGGCGGACTGTCTTTTTTTCCTCAAATTCTTCCGCGCATCGCTTCCTGCCTCACTCTTTTGTTCGGCCCAATGCGTATATAGCGCGTTAACTTCGGCTCCATATCCTTTCTCGGATAAAATATCGCGTGTTCTTGCGCGATAGGACGAAAAGGCATTGTTGGACGGCGGCGCGTTTAGAATCATCTCGCCCTCATCTTTCGGCCACGCCAACATGTAATTCGTAAATTCTTTCGGCGCCATGCTCGCCAACGCATGGGCAACTTCCATGCCGTCTGACACAATTCCTTTCTGTATCGGGAAAGGCAAATTCTCTAAAACTTTAATGATGGCAGGCCCCATGTTCTCTTTATCTTTATAGCGATCAAACTGCCGAATGGAGTCTATCCACAATGGCGCCTGTTTTTTTGGATTTTGCTCTTTGATAAGGGAAAAAGCTTCTTTTGGATCGGAAGAAACCAAAGCTCCAACAACCTGAGAAATCAAAAAAGGCTGATCCGTTTTTTTCTGCTTGCGGATCAGCTGTCGCACAGCATCTTCCTGATTCCAAAAGACGAGCTCTTTTAGCGTATCGCTGGTAAAGACAATCTGCCTTACGACGTCCTTTTTTTGCTCGTTGATCAGCGCAACCGTGACTTGGGCTTCGCCAAAAGTTGCATCGCTTTCATCGGGAGTTGGAGATTGCGCAAGAACCCCGATGACATCGGGGTATGTGAGAAGCATGATCTGATCCGGCCGAGGCAGCGAGGCAACGTATTTAACGCGCTCTGGTCCGGCCTGAATATTCCTGATGTTATCTTCTAATTCATAACCTCGTTCTGTCATTGCTCTGATCCGAACGGCTTCCTCGTCTTGCTGCTTTTGCCCCTCGGTTTTATATGCTTCCGTATAAATCATGTTCCTTGTTTCCCGCTTTGCCCATAATGCCTATCTTGTTAATATAGCTTTTCTTTTTAGTTGCGTCCATTTTCTCCAGCGACACATGCCGTTTCAAAGAGTTAACCGGCATACTCTTTTCTAAAAATAACAATGAAAATGAGCCCGGAGACATCCATCTCCGGGCTCATTTTTTGCGTCGAGGCTGGCTGCTAGGCATTCTCTCGTTCCGCTGACCTTCCGCGCTGGAAGAAGGTTAGCCGCACGTATCCTTCAGCACTTGGCCTTTTTTCTTTTGAGGCCTCGTCGCGCCGGGTTCCACATTCGCTTCTTCTGAGGATTTTTCGAGCCCCGGTCCGCCGGGCGCTTTTTTGACGTCTTGTTCGGTGTGCTTCATGGTCTGTCCCTCCCCCTATTGTTTGGTTTGAGAAAACTCAGGCCCTGACCTACTTAACTTCGCGCAGTATACCCCCACCCCACCTTTGTCTCAACCTTAAGGGCAAAGCGTTCACCAAATAAATTTCTGGACACTCAAAAATAAGAAAAAATCAGGTTCAGACTTTGGGGAGGAATTTTTTCCCATCGAACGAACTCTTATTTCGAACATGACGACGCCTTTAAACCGTTCTATACTTGTTCTATGTCTAAACCTGCTACCTCATTGTTCGATAATGCCGCTGTCCGCCCTCTGGCCGACAAGCTGAGGCCGCGTGCGCTGGGCGAAGTCGTCGGCCAGGATCATTTGCTCAAACCCGACGCGCCGCTGGGACGCATGGTTGCCGCCAATAGGCTGGCCTCGCTGATTTTGTGGGGACCTCCGGGATGCGGAAAAACCACAATCGCGCGATTGCTCGCGGATGCTTCGGATTTGTACTTTGAGCCGGTTTCGGCGGTCGCTTCGGGCGTGGCGGAATTGCGCAAGATTTTCGAAGCCGCTGAAAACCGCCGCGCGACCGGACGCAGTACGCTTTTGTTTGTGGACGAAATTCATCGCTTCAACCGCGCCCAGCAGGATGTGTTGCTGCCTTATGTCGAGGACGGGACCGTGACGCTTGTGGGCGCGACGACCGAAAATCCTTCGTTCGAGCTCAACGGCGCTTTGCTGTCACGGTGTCAGGTTTTGGTTCTCAACAGGCTGGACGATGCGGCGCTGGAGCTCTTGCTGACGCGCGCAGAAGGAGACGCCAAGGCCTCCCTGCCCCTCGATGCCGATGCGCGCGCTGCCCTCAAGGCCATGGCGGACGGCGACGGACGTTACCTTCTTATTATGACGGAGGAAATCCTTTCGCTGCCGAAGGACAAAATTCTGGATACGGCCAAGCTTGCGACGTTTGTTCAAAAACGCAGACCGCTTTACGACAAGGCGCAGGAGAGCCATTACAATCTCATCAGCGCGCTGCATAAATCGTTGCGCGGGTCGGATTGCGACGCGGCGCTCTACTGGTTTGCGCGCATGGTTTCGGGCGGCGAAGATCCGCGTTACATCGCGAGGCGGCTCACACGCTTCGCCAGCGAAGATGTGGGGCTGGCCGATCCGCAGGCGCTGCCTCTCGCGATTGCGGCATGGGAAACCTATGAGCGCATGGGCAGCCCCGAGGGCGAGCTGGCTTTGGCGGAACTGGTTATCTATTTGGCGACCGCGCCGAAGTCCAACGCGGCTTATATCGCTTTGGGCGCGGCCATGAGCACGGCAAGGCAATACGGCTCCCTGATGCCGCCCAAGCATATATTGAACGCGCCTACCAAGATGATGCGCGAACTGGGGTATAGCGAAGGATATGAGTACGATCACGACAGCACCGAGGGTTTTTCGGGGCAGAACTATTTCCCGGACGGGTTGAAACGGCAGGAGTTTTATCGCCCCGTGGAGCGCGGCTTCGAGCGCGATGTGCGGAAAAGGCTGGATTATTGGGCCGAGCTAAGGCGGAAACGGCAGGTGGGCGAATAGAGTTCAAGGTTAATTTCGATTTATCTTATTTGGAATTAATTGATTAGCTTTTTGGCGTTACAATGAAAACCGGATCAATGGACAAACGCCTATGCCGGACAACAACAACAGACGGTCCCTGTTTCAAAAAGCGACAGGCCCCATCAGGAAAGCGGCTCTTATCAGCAGCAACAACCTGCTGATCCGCAGCGCCATACGAAGCACGCTTTATAATGACAAACCTCCTGCGGGTCTGGTGATCGTGACGCCGGGCGTCAACACTCAATTCAAACGCAGGCTCCTGAAACAGCTTTTTCCGAAAGCCACGCAGGTTTATGGACGCGACTATATTTCGCAGGACGATCTTTTCAACACGATCTTCGAGCATGCAGCCGATGGACCGCTTGAGCAGGTTTACATAGCCACACACGGCTCGCCTAAACGGATTCATCCGGACTCAGGCGGCGAACGATCAAAAGAAAATATTGCGGTTAAAGATTTTCTACAGGCTTTATATACGGCCCAGCAGGAGAAAAACGGCGGGAAACCTTATGCACGCCGGATTGTTTTCGGTGGATGCGCCACTTTGGCGAACCTGTCGGATGAGGAAGTGCGCGAGTTTAGAGACCTCGCCGTCAAGCTTCAGGCCCAGATTGTCGGGACGACAGGCTTGCTTTCGGATATAACGGCCAACTTTGTCAGGTTCAATCCCGACGGCAAGCTCGAAAAAGACTGGATGAACACGACCTTCGACACAAGCATTTGGAAAAACAAGTACAAAACCAGAAACAAGTATTCTGCAGAATGGTTCAAAAAGGCGCGGGACAAACGTCCCCTTATGCCGCGCAAGCCCGGCTTTCTTAAGCCTCACCCCTGAAATTAAGCACATTTGTTTCCCGAAAGCCGAATGAAACGGCTTTGGGGGTTTCTGTTGCCAAGCGGCGGGCAACCGATTAAAAATGCTTGAACCTCTTAATCTAACAGGAATTTTCCATGGCCGCGTATCAATATATCTATGTGATGAAGGGACTCTCGAAGGCTTGGCCGGGGGGCAAAAAGGTTCTGGATGACGTTTGGCTGTCGTTCTATCCCGACGCGAAAATCGGCGTTCTCGGTCCCAACGGTGCAGGTAAATCGACCCTTCTCAAGATCATGGCCGGGCTTGACACCGATTACTCAGGCGAGGCCTGGGTGGCGGAAGGCGCGACCGTCGGATATTTGCCTCAGGAACCGCAGCTCGATCCCACGCTGTCGGTTATGGAAAACGTTGTGGCAGGGCTCGGCGAAAAGAAGGCCCTGCTCGACCGGTTCGAGGAAGTCAGCAACAAGCTGGGCGAAGTCGAAGACCCCGACGAGATGCAAAAGCTCATCGACGAGCAAGCTGACTTGCAGGAAAAGATTGAGGCCGGGAATCTTTGGGACCTCAACAGATCGATCGAAATCGCGCTCGACGCGCTGCGCTGCCCTCCGGCGGATGCAGATGTGACCAAGCTTTCGGGCGGAGAAAAACGCCGCGTGGCCCTGTGCCGCTTGCTGCTTCAGAAGCCCGATCTTCTTTTGCTCGACGAACCGACGAACCATCTGGACGCGGAATCCATCGAGTGGCTGCAAACCTATCTGGCCGAATATACCGGCTCGGTTGTGATGGTCACCCATGACCGATACTTTTTGGATAACGTGACGGGCTGGATTTTGGAGCTCGACCGCGCCAAGGGCATTCCTTACGAGGGGAACTACACCTCGTGGCTGGAACAGAAGAAAAAACGCCTTGAACAGGAAGCCCGCGAAGAAACGGGACGCCAGAAAACCCTCGCCCGCGAATTGGAGTGGGTGCGGCAGTCGCCCAAGGCGCGTCAGGCCAAGAGCAAGGCCCGCATCACCGCCTACGAAAACCTTTTGGCTCAAAGCGGGGAAGCCTCGGCCGATACGGCGCAGATTGTCATTCCGACACCGCCGCGCCTCGGCAATACCGTTATCGACGCGTCGCATTTGCGCAAGGCGTTCGATGACAGGCTGCTGATCGACGATCTCTCCTTCAAGCTGCCGCCGGGCGGCGTGGTCGGCGTGATGGGGCCGAACGGCGCAGGCAAGTCGACCCTCTTCAAGATGATTACGGGGCAGGACAAGCCGGACTCCGGCGAGATCAAGGTCGGCGAGACGGTCAAGCTGGGATATGTGGATCAAAGCCGCGACAGCTTGCGCAACGACAAGACCGTGTGGGAGGAAATCTCGGACGGGCTGGATGTCATTGACTTGGGCAAACGCACCATGCCGAGCCGCGCTTATGTGGCCTCGTTCGGCTTCAAGGGCGTGGATCAGCAAAAGAAGGTCGGCGTGCTCTCGGGCGGCGAACGCAACCGCGTGCACATGGCCAAGATGATGAAGTCGGGCGCGAACGTCCTTCTGCTCGACGAACCGTCCAACGATCTGGACGTCGATACCTTGCGCGCTCTGGAAGACGCCATTGTCGCCTTCCCCGGCTGCGTGGTTGTGATTACCCACGATCGCTGGTTCATGGACCGCGTCGCCACGCATATTATGGCCTTCGAGGGCGACAGCCAGGTTGTTTGGTTCGAAGGCAATTATCAGGATTATGAGGCTGACAGGCATCGCCGTCTCGGCGCCGAGGCCGATCAGCCGCATCGTATTAAATACAAACCATTGGAAAGGAAGTAATTATGGCTTGCACAGAAAGGATTATTTACGACCTCGAAGCGACACTCGACGAAAACGTCATTTGCAAATGGAGAAACGCCGTTCGCGATTTTTCCGAATACAAGTCCGCTCTGGACAAAGAGCATTATGCCAAGGCCGTCGAGAAGATGAACGAATGGAACAGCCGTTGCGAGCCGAACCGCAATGACGGAAGCCTGAACCTGAAGGACGATCCCTCCGGGTTTACCCGCGCGTGCGCGACGAAAGCTCAGATTGAAGAGCTGGACCGGAAATTCGAGCTTGTGATCAAGACCGACGCCGTCGTTTGCGATGCTGCCGCCGAGATCATCAAAGGCCGCGGCATTAGCCTGACCGAGCGCGAAGGCATGACTTTGCTTTTCGATGCCAAGAGCGGCCTTTTCCGCAAAGGTATGGAAAACGCCCCTGTTCCGGGCCCCCGGCTTTAATCTCTTTTGCGCTAGCAGGTCGGCGTCTTTTTGCCTACGGCTTCGAGTCCCGCGCTGAGATGGCCGCGTAGCAGCCTTTCGGAACGCGTCGGGATTTCGATCCGTTGCACGGCGTTGTCTCCGGCAACCTCAAGCGTGAACGGCGTGACCGTCCAGAGGTAGTCCTTTTTCGATTCGATATCGCGCTCGTGAAGCTCCCACTGTTCGCGCCAGCTTTGCAGAGGTTCGGTTTCGCGGCGCAGTTCGCTGGAGGTTTTGACGATGAAGGATTCCGTCTTTCCGTTAACCGCCAACGTATCGTATATCCGGCTCCAGTTCATCGGCTGGCCCTGACGGAAAGAGGCCGCCCAATAATCTTCGATGGCACGGCAAACACGCGACGCATCCTCGATAACCGTCAGGCAACATGCCATGTATTCGCGGTCCTTTTCGCGGCCCAGAGTTTGTATTCGAAGCTCATCGACGCGGGCATTCATCGAATTGAGGATGAACTTGTCCACATAGGGAATTCTGTTAAGCAAAAGGCAGCCTTTGACAAGACGGCAAGCCGTTTTTGCGGCTTCGTTAAAATCGGGTTCCATGCGGCCTCCTGAAAAAATTCGGATTAAAAATTTTTGAAAGAAACGGACAACAGAACTCGCTCCGCCCCATACCTGCGAAGTATCGCCCGGCAATGCGACGATTTTATGGCGGCCTTTTCCGAAAAAACGAAACAACCGGACTTGTTTCAGGGATCTTTCACGCTATTCCGCGCGAGACAGGAGGATTTTCAAGGCTTGCATGAGGTGTTGGGGCTCGCCCGATATATCGACGATCTTGAAACGGGCTGTCTCGCCGGACACGATGGAAACCTGCTTTTTGCTCACGCCGCATTCCTCGGCGAGCCGCTCTACAAGGGCTTTATTTGCCTTGCCTTCGCGCGCGTCGGCCGAAACGGACACTTCGACGGCCCGCTTTCCGTCGCCGATATCGACGGCCTTGATGGCCCGGGCGCGCGACAGGCCGGGCTTGGCACGGACTGTAAGGCGGACTCCGGAAGCCAGCGGCGTGAGGATATCGGCAAAATCGGACGAAGACATAAGAACCGCCTCTATGACAAAGCCAAAGGCCCTGCCCTTTAAACCAGCTTGCGAGCGAGGATGACGTCGCGGTCGGGGATCACGCCTTTGATGACGTCGCTATCGTCAACGATCGGCAAGGCGCGAAATCCGTAGTGGTTGAACTGCTTGATCGCCGTCGAGACCGTGTCTTCCTCGCCGAGCGTGATGACGTTTGCCACCATGATGTCGCCCAGATGGCTTTCGGGATCGGCGCACAGAAGCTCCTTGATATCGACGACGCCGATCAGCGTGCCCGTGGGCGATGTAATGTAGATGTACATCGTGACGTCCGCTTCTTCGGACATGTCGCGGAACCGCGCCATTACGTCACCGACTTTCATTTCGGGCGGAGCGGTCATGTAGTGCGACGACGCGAAACTGAGAATCTGGTCGTCGTGCTTTTCGAGCAAGCGCCGGATTTTCTCGCGGTCTTCGGGGTCGAGGCGCTCAAGAATTTCGTCGACCTCCGTTGCGGGCAGCGACGACAGCATGCCTGCCGCTTGCGCCGTGCTCATGTCGTTGACGAGCTCGGCCGCGCGGTGAACCGGCAGCAAAGCCACCAGTTCGCGCTGCACGCGCGGCTCGATTTCTTCAAGCGTGTCGGAGGCCTTTTCCGTGTTCAACTGGTTGAAAACCGCCATGCGGTGTTCGGGCTCCAGTTCTTCGAGAATGTCGGCG
>JAQUUS010000266.1 GCA_028693775.1 Alphaproteobacteria bacterium
CCCACTCGCCGAGGAAGATTCCGTGACCGTCTATTTTCATTCCGATATCGTTGTAGCCGAGGACATAGGGGAAGCGTTCCGTTTTCACGGCGGGGGTGCTTGGTTCGCGGTCGGCTGGCTGCGGGGCATAAGGGGCCTCGGAGCGAGGGATGCAGGTTTCGGGTAAATTGGCTTGCCTTTGTGACCTCGGCGCTTTTTTCATGCTATTGCTGAAGAAACTCATCTTTTACTTTCTCTAGCGTCGTTGGTTGTGAAGCGTTTGTTGAAAAGGGTCATGCGGGCGCAGGTGCGGCGGCTCCGACAAGTTCGGCGCGGCAGAGGCGCGTGCTGATTTTGTGGTAGTCCTTGGTGAAGCTGCCTATGTCGTTTTTGGAGAAGTTACCCGTATAGACCGTCGAATAATGGTCCGTGTTCAATTGCCGGAACCATGTACACGACCAATACCACTTTGAGTCAGTGCTTTGCTCGTTTGTTTCGAAGGTTCCTTTGAAATCGTCGGTATCTCTGAGCGCGAATAGATTGTTGATTTGCGATTGGCCCGATATGTTTTGCAGACCGTAGAGCAGGTCTATGGTCGGAATGAACCATTGGCCTTTGTAACTGCCGTATCTGAGGTTGTTATACAGCTCTTCGTCGTTTTCGTAGTCGCAGCCGTCGAAGCCGTGCCAATTTTTTAGCTTTGCGACCTCCCGGGCGGCGTCGTTGAACATCAGCAGGGCGCGTTTTCCGTAATGGTCGGGCAGGTCTTCGGGAGCGGCAAAGACGTCGTAGGTTTTGCCGATCGATTTGCCCTTGCGGTCCACAGGGGACCAGCGGCCAAAGTATATTCCCTTGCCTTTAATGTTTTTTCCGATGTCAGCGGACGTTAAAATCTTTTGCGGGGCAGAAGGTTTTTTCTTTTGGCTGCATTCGTTGATCAGTTCAATCCCGGCTTCCTGCATTTGCTGCTCGAGGCTGGCCGTTTGCTTGTGCAGCAGAGACAGGTCGGAATCGTATCTGATCTGTTTGACAAGGTTTATGTCTGGAATGGTCTCTACAAGCTGTTTGCGGAGCGCCGCTTTTTCAACGCTGTCGCCGGTCAATTGCGGCGTGGGGCTCTTTTCGGTTTTCCTTTTGATCGCTTCGGCACTGGCGCCGTAGGTGCGCAGCAATAGGCATGTCGAGGCGGCAAACGTTTCGGGAAAGTTTGTAAAGGTGTGGTTGAGCGGATGAAACGCCGGGCGGTAGGTTTGTCCCGGCGCGGTTGCGGGGGGCATGAAGATGTTTGGATTCGCGCCCAGGTTCAGGAGCGTTTTGAGACGCGTTTCGTCTTTTGGATGGTTTATCAGCGAATGTTGCAGTAGCGTTATTCCGGACGGCAGGACGATGTTCGGGGTCAGCTTCTTTTCTGCGATGTAGGCTGAGAATTCTTTCAGGTGATTGCTGTCGAACAAGGCCACTGCCGTTTCGGCGGCGAAGTCTCCCAGATCGCAGTCAAGCGGATTGAAAGCCGGTTCGCGCGAGAAGATTTGCACCGTGCGTCCGGCTTTGGGATCGTCTTTGGCGCTAGCGGCCTTGAAGGCTTTGTTGATAACGCTCATGGTCTTCGCTCGTATTCGTTGTACGTCAACGCTTGCCGACGGTCCGGTATAATTAGAGATCCGGTGTCATGTTTTTAGGCATGTTCTGGAACGTTTTTACGTTCTGGAGCGTCTGGATGGCCTGCTGCGTCCGGCTTGGCGAGTTGATCATGGCGTAGCCGATACGGATGTATTCTCCTTTTAGCATTTCATCGATGATGTTCACGGCTTTTTGCGATAGTTGCGCCGTATCTCCCTTGACAATTATCGGGATCATTTGCTGCAATAGCTCTCCGATCAATCTGCGTTTTTCGAGGTTGGGATTGTCGTCTTCGTCGTTGTCGGGCAGCATGTGGATTTCCTCGGCCTTTTCGCAGGTCTTCTGATCCATTCCCGTTGCATACGCCAGAGTGGGGAGATCGAGTATCGACGCGGTTATGTTCAGGAACTCGGGCAGATGCTTGCTGTTTCTTCCCAGGGCAGTGAGAATGTTCAGTGCGTTTAATCCGCCGGAGGCGTCGATGTATTTCAGTTCCCTGTGATTGGGGAATGAGCTGCAGACGGCAAAACGTTTTGTCAGTTCAGGCGTTAGCGGTTCATTTCCGATAACCAGCATAACCGGTTTTTCGTTCGGGTCTTTCGGCTTGTTTCCGGACCGGACGGGCAGAGGGTCGGCACGGACAATCAGAAACACCTCTTCGTTCTCCGCTCCGGGAGTGTTGTCGTATTCGTCCTTCCCGACGGCGACGATCATGGCTTGCATCCAGCCATCTTTTATATCGGGCGAATTGCTCAGATATTGATAACGTTCGCCGAATGCAGCTTCGAAATGATCCATTGTCAAGGATGCAAGAAATTGCGTTTTGCGGATCATGCGCGTTTTGCTTTCATACGGCACATTCTCGTCGTCGTCGATAAGGTACGTTCCATCGACTTCTTTTGTGAAAATGTTGCTTACGAGGTTCGAGAGCTGGAAGGGGCCTTGTATGTTTGCAACATTGAACGATTTCGGATCGTCGCAGTAGGTGACAATGTGGTTTTTGTCGGCTCGAAGCAATTGGAGCGTGCGTTCCCATGTGGGGAGAAACGGCGTCAATTGATTGTCGTCTCTGGCCAGCTCGCCGTTTTCAAAAACTTCGGACCAGCCTTTGATCGCTTCCTTTGTGGACTCCCGGGCTTGCAGACATCTCTCGACGGGCCTGACAACCAGCAATTCGCCCAGACTTTGGATATTTGTTTGTCCTTGCGCATTGGAGGGCAGTCCCAACAGGCC
>JAQUUS010000015.1 GCA_028693775.1 Alphaproteobacteria bacterium
CCCCGTTCATGGACCTTACCACGATGTGGAATATGGCTTTCCGGTGACCGAAGAACGCATCCTTTTCGAGCGTCTGAGTCTCGAAATCATGCAGGCCGGGCTTTCGTGGGAGATCGTTTTGAAGAAGCGTAAGGCCCTTAACAAGGCTTTTAACGGCTTCAGGCCCTTGAGGGTCGCCGCCTATGGGGCTGCGGATGTAGAGCGCCTGCTGACCGACGAGGGCATTATCCGCAACCGTTTGAAGATCGGGGCGATTATTGTCAATGCGGAAACCGTGCTTGCGATGCGCAAGTCGCATGGGGGCTTCGCTCAATGGATCGAGGCCCAGCATCCTCTCGGAAAAGAGGATTGGATAAGGCTCTTCAAAAAGACGTTCAAGTTCATGGGCGGCGAAATCGCAGGCGAATTTCTGATGAGCGTCGGCTATCTGCCGGGCGCTCATGAGCGGTCCTGTCCGGTCTTCAAAAAAATCGCTGCGCTCGGTCCGCCTTGGGCTCGCAAACGGATGTGACTTAGCCGAACTTCAAAGCTGCGGGAACCGCCTGTTCGTGCGCGGGGCGCTGCATGGGGGTAACGCTCTTTTTGTTTTCCATGAACTGATGCTTGGCGCGCAGGATAATGAGCTTGGCGGCGTCTGCGTGCGGGGCATAGTAGATGCCTTTGTCTCCCAGCGCATACGGGTTCTTTTGCATTCTCTTGAAATCCTTGTCGCCCACGATGCATTTGATGCCTGCCAGCATGGCAGGATCTTGTCCTACAAACAGGAGCGTTTTTCCAGCGTTCGCTTCGTTGGCGGTGGAGAGGTATTTCATTTTCAATGCTGCGTATGCAATTTCCTGCTCGGTTCCGTCTCCGCCGCCGATGGAAATCAGCATTTGGCTGCGCATCAACGTTTCAATTCTCGGGCCAATGTCTTCGTGCAATTCCCAATAATCGCATTCGGGGAGATGTCCGTAGGCGGTTTCGACATATACGATGTCGTGGGTGCTGACACACGACAGGTGCGATTTGCCCTTGGTGCGCGTTTCTTCATATCCCTCGATGGGGGCGTACATAAGGTGCTGGTCGCCGCCGCCGGTGCACAGCGCGATATCATGCCGGCCCAGAAAACGTCCGAGTTCCTTGCCTATATCCCAGTCGATCTTTTTGTCGCTGCTTGCAGAAGCAAAAATGGTTGTGCCGAAGAGATCCTCCGGGCGTTCTTCGCCGCCGATAATGGCGTCGCGCGGCTTGTTTCTGCTGATGTGGTGGTATTTTTTGAAGCGGAATTTCAGGATGTCTTCGATGGCGTCGGCGCAGCCGGAATCTCCGACGGTCAATACGTCCATGTAATAGAGCGATTCATGCTCGATGCCGGTCGATGAGACGATTTTTTCGTGCGTTTGCAAGCCATCGTGAATCGGGTGGCGGTTGAAATCCTTGTTGTAACCGCCCAGAGCTCCTGCGTAGTGGGACTCGTTGATCCCGTCGAAACAGCCGTTTTTGTTGACGACGATCATCGGCGTGTGGTGATAGCAGGAATTCAGCGCTTCGGCGACGTGTGCGCTGCGGATCATGAGGTTGTTGTAGGCGCGCAGTTCGTCGTTATTATGATCGAACGGCAGGAAAAGCAGGGCATCCGCATTTCCGAAAGAGAAGTTGAGCGAAAGCGCCTTCGTCAGCGTTTCTTTTTTATTTAGCTCTTCGAAGCTTTTGCCATTGCCCGGAAGAAGGATTTTTTTGACGTTGTAGCCGCTAAGTCCGTACTCGGCGGCGTCTAAGGTGCCAGTGTGGTCCGTAAAGACAACGACCGTGCGCGGGTGCGGCGGCGTTGTTTCTTTTGCGGCTTGCGCAAATTCTTGCTTCGTCAGGGCGTGGGGGCGGACATTCTTCAACTCAGGCATCAGGATGGTGTGCATCTGGTCGACGATGCTTTTGCGCATGCTCTGCTTGAGCAGGTAGGTGCCATAGCGCTTGTAGACCGGCGTTGTCGGTGTATCGGGGGGGCACAGGAAGTGTTCCGAGCGCAGGATCTTTTCCGGAGGAGTGTAGTTCTTCGGGGGACGGTACACATACAGCGGACGGTGCGCGTAGACCGTTTTGAACGGAGCTTCTTCGGGCGCTCCGATGCGGCGGAAGGCGCAGGAGACCTGATCGTAGACTTTGATCGGTTTGCCGCGATAGACGTAGTTGCCTTTTCTGTCGGTGATGTTGTCGGCGGTTTTTGCGACAAGTCTCCAGAAACCTTCTTGCCCGATCGAGGACGTGATGGGGCCGATATCCGCCACACACATGTATTCCTTGATCTCTTCCTTGAAGTGGCATTCCGAGGCCTTGAGCGAGTCCGGAACGACGAGCTTCTTCAGCTCCGGCAACATTGCAAACCAGATGTCTTTCGGAATGGCCGTTGTCGTGTCGTCGACCATGACAACGATGCGGTCCATTGCCGTTGCGAGGCCGCCTTTGAATTCGATGCCGCTCTCGCGGACTCTCTTCATGAAGGAGGCATGATCCCGGCCGCCCTTGCGGAAACGTTTGACGGCCTTTTCGGCCTCGCTTTCTTTTTTGGCGAGGTTTTTGGCAAGGGAGTCTTCGTCTTCGACGGGAGAGTGAAATTCTTCGAAGTCGTTAAGCGCTGCGACATGCCCTTTGATATTGGCGTTCGCCACAAGCGTTTCGTATTCCTTCGTCTTGCGCGGCGTCAGGCTTGCAACCAAAAGCAGGAAATCAACAGGACTGTCCACTGAACTCATCGAATATGCCTTTTTGTTAAACATGAACTGTAGGAACGGTTGCGCTCGGTCTCCCGGCCTTCGCGCGTACGTACAAAAAAGGCGGCTCTTTTGCCGCCAACTATGCAGGCTACGCCCGCTAGATCTTTCGATATGCCATATTCGGACGGCGCACGCAGCGTTGCGCTGCGCATCGCTCGGCAACAGGTATTTCGATGGGGGAATGGGGTGGGTTTGCGGGCCGCAGAATTCACACTTGTCCCAGGAGCTATTTGGGGGGCGTTGAGACTAATGTGTGCTTTTGTAGCGTAACCCATTTGATATGCCTAATGAATCGGTTCTTCTACAATGCGAGGAAACCTAGGTAATCAATGTTTCCTTGTCAAATACTATGAAAAGCGAATCGATTCGTTTTTTTCAATAAATAACAATATCCCAAGGCGGGAAGCCAATTTTCCCGCTTGAACGTTTTTTCACAAAATTATCTTAGCCCCAGCTTAAACGATTGGCGGACGCCCGGATTCGGACGACCGACGGGCCCTTGCTTTTCCAGCTGTGCGGGCTCTTCCTTTTTGGGCAAGGAATTTATGAATTCCAGAGCTTCTTTGCCGTGTCCAACCAAGGAATTGGCATAAAGATCTTTCGCGATACTTTCGGGGGATGCAATTTTAGGTTGATTTTGAGTCATGTCCTAAGTCTCCTTTGAAAAATAACAAAGAATACGTTGCGCTGCTGATAGCACAGACGTTTGTGCAGAAGCAAGGATCTGAATTGTTTTCTCGGGGCTTCGAACGGCTAAGGAGCCTGCTTTAAGGCTTTTTCGATCGCCTCAATCGCCTTGGGCATTCCTGCTGCGTTCGATCCGCCTGCTTGCGCCATGTCTGGGCGGCCTCCGCCGCCTTTGCCTCCAACGCAAACCGCAGCGATTTTAACCAAATCGACCGCGTTAATCTTTTTGGTCAGATCTGGCGTAACCGCAACAACAACCGATACCTTCCCCTCAAAGCTGGAGCAAAGCGCGATAACGCCTGATTCAAGCTTTGTTTTGAATTCATCGGCCATGGGTTTGAGGTCCTTGGCGGGGACGTCTGTGAGGATGCGGCTGACGAAGTTGATACCGTCGATGACTTTTGGCGCTTCGGCGCCGCCCGAGGCTCCGCCTCCTAGTGCGACTTGTTTGCGCAAGTCGACGACTTCGCGTTCGAGTTTCTTGCGGTCGTCCATAAGTTGCGAGATGCGCGAAGGAAGCTCTGCGGCGGGTGCTTTGAGCGTTTCTGCCGCTTGTTTGAGGAGAGCCGTTTGCGCATCCAGATAGGCGAGGGCTGCCGCTCCCGTCACCGCTTCGATCCGGCGCACCCCGGCTGAGACCGCACTGTCCGAGACAATTTTGAACAGGCCGATGTCGCCGGTGCGGCTCGCGTGTGTGCCGCCGCATAGCTCGACGGAGTAATGCTCTCTTCCGTCTTTTTGTTTTTCTATGCGGCCGCCCATAAACAGGACGCGGACTTCGTCGCCGTATTTTTCTCCGAACAAAGCGCGCGCGCCTTGCTCGACGGCTTCTTGCGGAGGCATGAGGCGCGTTTCGATTTCGGTGTTCATGCGTATGCGTTTGTTGACCTCGGCTTCGACGCGCGCGAGAGACTCCCCTGAAATCGCCGTGGGTTGCGCAAAATCGAACCTCAGGCGGTCGGGCGCAACGAGCGATCCTTTTTGCGCGACATGATCGCCAAGTTCGCGCCTGAGCGCCTCATGCAAAAGGTGTGTGGCGGAATGGTGCGCGCGCAGAGCTGCGCGGCGTTCTGCATCCACGGTCAGTGTGACGCTGTCGCCCGTTTTCACCGTTCCGCTTTCAACGCGGCCGTGATGGACGATCAAGCCGTTGGCTTCCTTTTGCGTGTCCGATACGACAATGACGGCTCCGTCTGACGTTTTAATGATGCCGACATCGCCTTGCTGGCCGCCGCATTCGCCGTAAAACGGCGTTTGGTTGACGACAACGGATACGGTGTCGCCTTGCTTCGCGTCGGCAACGCGTGCGCCTTTGCGGAGCAGCGCTGTGATCTGGCCTTCGGCTTGCTCGGTGCTGTAGCCCAGAAATTCGGTCGAGCCGAGTTCTTCCTGCAATTCGAACCAGATTTTGGCCGTTCCCGTGTCTCCGGATCCGGCCCACGATGCGCGGGCGGCGGCTTTTTGCCTGGCCATGGCGGTGTCAAAACCGGCAACGTCGACTTTCTTGCCCTGGCCGCGCAGAACGTCCTGCGTGAGGTCGAGGGGGAAGCCGAATGTATCGTACAGCTTGAAGGCAACTTCGCCGGGCAGCATGCCGTCTCCGGAAAGCTTCTGGGTTTCTTCGTCGAGAAGACGCAGACCCCGGTCGAGCATCGATTTAAAGCGCGTTTCTTCGAGCTTGAGGGTTTCGGTGACAAGGTCTTGCGCGCGCGGAAGCTCGGGGTAGGCGGCTCCCATTTGTTTGACGAGTTCGGGGACGAGCCGGTAGATCATGGGCTCCTTGGCTCCGAGCATATGCGCATGGCGCATGGCGCGGCGCATAATACGCCGCAACACATAGCCTCGGCCTTCGTTGCTGGGCAGGACGCCGTCCGCTATGAGGAAGGAGGTTGCCCGGAGATGATCCGCTATGACCCGGAACGAAGGTTTTTGAGGGCCTTCGGGATCGGCTTTGACGTGGTCGGCGATGGCGCGAATCAGTTCGCGGAAGAGGTCGATGTCGTAATTGGAGGTGACGCCCTGAAGAATCGCCGCCATGCGCTCGAGGCCCATTCCGGTATCGATCGAGGGTTTGGGCAGGGGGACGCGTTTGCCTCCGGGTTGTTCTTCGAATTGCATGAAGACGAGGTTCCAGAATTCAAGGAACCTGTCTCCGTCTTCGTCAGGGCTGCCCGGAGGACCGCCTTGGAGCTTATCTCCTTGATCTATAAATATTTCTGAGCACGGTCCGCAGGGGCCTACATCGCCCATGCGCCAAAAGTTGGCGTCTGTTTTGATTCGGATGATTTTCTTGTCGTTGAATCCGGTGATTTTTTTCCACAGGTCGGCTGCTTGCTCGTCTTCGTGATAGACGGTCACGAGAAGGCGGTCTGTGTTGAGCCCAAAGTGCTTCGTGACGAGGGTCCATGCAAATTCAATGGCTTCCGGCTTGAAATAGTCTCCGAATGAGAAATTCCCCAGCATTTCGAAGAACGTATGGTGACGGGCCGTGTATCCCACGTTCTCGAGGTCGTTGTGCTTGCCTCCGGCTCTGACGGATTTCTGGCATGAAGTAGCGCGCGTGTAGGGCCTTGTTTCAAGGCCTGAGAAGACATTCTTGAACTGCACCATGCCGCAGTTTGTAAACATCAACGTCGGATCGTTGCGCGGCACTAGCGGACTAGCCTCTACGCGCGTGTGCCCTTGTGAAACGTAATAATCAAGGAACGTCGAACGAATGTCCGAAAGGGATTTGGTCATACGGGTATCTCTGTTAAGAATGAGAGGCTTAGCCTCTAATTTCGCCAAGATAACATATTTTTTATGCGTTTAAATATCGGATTTTTACGTTAGATACGTTGCGCCCTCTGGATTATTGCCTCTATTGAGTTTTAATTAAGAATCTCAAGCTATGAAAATGGAGAGATAAGGTCATTTAGTCAACGGGCTTAACAGAGGTTAATTCCGTCTCATCACACGTTTGGGCCATGGAAGACGAAAAAGATAACAAAAAAGATGCGAAAGATGATGCTCCTGCGACGCTAACCCAACAGGAACTGGAACGCATTATCAAGAAACACGAAGATTATATTATGGGACGAAAGGGGGGTATTCGCGCTCATCTGACCCATTATAATCTCGAAGGCCTTTCGTTTGCGCAACGGGATTTATCGGATGCCGACTTTACGGGGTCGACTTTATGCGAAGCTGATTTTACCGGCTCGAAACTTGATCGCGCGGTTCTCTATTGTTCCGATTTGCGCGGCGCCAATCTTTACAACGCCAGCTTGAAAAATGCTGATCTTCGCGGTGCGACGTTGCGCGGGGCCAATCTGGTCGGCGCGAACATGGCCGGTATCGATTTGCGCGAAGGATCGTTGTCGAGCGCGACGAGCGACGGCGAACTGAAAGATAACCATGCCCAGATTTCTGTTGTCGAAAAAGGCGGGGCGAATTTGAGCGGCGCCAATCTCAACGGCGCAAAGCTTTCGGGCGCTGTTGCCGTCGGAAGCGATTTTAGCGATGCGACCTTGAAGGGCGCTCGCATTAAAAAGGCGAGCCTGAGAGATGCCGATTTCAGCAATACGGATCTCGAAAACGCCGATTTGAGCGAATGCGACCTTGCCAATGTGGTTTTGCGCAATGCTGTTTTGACAAACACCGCCATCAATTTGAGCGGCGTTGCGAAAGAGAATCTTGAAGGCGCAATGATGGGAATTCCTTTGGGACTTACCCTCAAGGATTTGCCTCTTCCGCTTGAACAAATGTTGCTTTTGCACAAGCAATGGGTCGAAAGCAGCGGAAAAAGCGGCAAGCAGTTCGATGTTAGCGGCTTCGATTTGCGCGGCAGTTCGGGATTTGCCGGGCTGAGCCTGACCTTGATGCGGGGCAAGGGAACCATTTTCTATGAACTTGATTTCTCCAAGGCGCAGGTCCAGGGCGGCGATTTCCGCGAAGCCGATATGCGGCACATCAACTTTTCGAATGCGGATTTGCGCGGGGCGAATTTTTCCAAGGCCCAGCTGCGAAACGCCAATCTTTCCGGAGCCAAGATCCAGCCGCTTCTGCTGACTTCGGGCAACAAGATGCATACGGTTTGGGCTGGTGCTTCTTTGCGTCACGCCAATCTGACAAAAGCCGATTTGACCGAGGTGGATTTCAGCGGCACGGACCTGTGCAGCGCCGATCTTCGCGGAGCCAATATCACCAGAGCCAATTTCAAAGGCGCGATGATGAAGGGGGCTCTGTTCGACCCGGATCAGAGGGGCATTTTGGCCAAGCAAATGGTTAAGGTTTAAGCGCCGTCTTTTGAGGAATCCTCGACAAAGCGATGCTCGCGGCGACGACGGCGTTTAGGCTTTCGACGCCCGTTGTCGGAATTCGGATGCGCGTTTCGAACCGGGAGGCCTCGAGCCCCGGTCCTTCTTCTCCCAGAAGCAACAGTCCGTTTTCAGGCCATGCGAATGTATCGATGGATTCGCCGCGCGGATCGAGGGCTATGCATGTTGCCGGAAAATCAGCCAGCGCCGGCCCCTTGGCCATGGGGATACGCAAAACGCTTCCCGCAGACGCCTTGACAGATTTGGGGAGAAACGGATGGGCTGCTTCTTTTGAAAGGATCACGCGCGGTATGGCAAAGGCTTCGCAGCTTCGGATCAAGGCCCCGAGATTTCCTGGGTCGCCCGTGGCGGTCGCAACTTCGATGCCGTGAGGCTCATATGCCGCGATGTCGGATTCGGAGAGCGAGGGAATGCCGGGTTGCTCCAGAACCAGAATATTGAAATGCGTGCCGAGAATGTCGATTTGATCGAACAGGGGGGCTGAGAGTTCTACGGGTTTTGCTCCTTTGGCAATGGGCGTGTGCTTCGGGCTCATAATCTCGCAGGAGACGCCCAGCTTCGGGGCTTTGAGAAATTCGCGAATGAGTTTTTCGCCCGAAAGAAGGAAAAGGCCTTCTTCTTTCAATCCCTTGGAGGATGTCAGACTCAACAGCTTTTTGAAGGTCTCGTTTTGCGGGCTTTCGATCATTTCCTTTTCAAGAACCTCACCGCTTCTTCGGCCAGTTCTTTGGTGCTGGCGCAGAGCATTTCTCCTGAAAAATCAAATCCGACCGGTTTGAGATCCCAGTCGCTCGCAAAGCCGCCTGCGCCCGTGATGACCGGGATGCATCCGGCAACGTCGTATATTTGCAGCTTCGCTTCGACCAGTATATCTGCGCAGCCCATCGCGACAAGCCCGAAGGCATAGCAGTCGCAGTTGTATTGGCGATACTTCGCGGCATGGCAAAGATCGAGGAAATCTTGCATGCCTTCGCCCCAGAACTTGTCGGGCAATCCGGCATAAAGGCGCGTCTCGGCCAGAGTGCGGGGCTTTGCGACTTTGATGGGGGCGTTGTTGTGCGTTGCCATCTGCGCATCGATGCCGAACCAGCGTTCTTTGGTAAAGGCTTGATCGATGCACCCGACGGCAGGTTTGCCGTTGTGCATGAGGCCGATGATGGTTCCGAACATCGGTTTGCCGGTCATAAAGGCCTTGGTGCCGTCGATGGGGTCGAGGACCCAGACAAATTCCGCGGTATCGTTTTCCCTGCCGAATTCCTCGCCGATGATTCCGTGGCTTGGAAAGGTTTTGTTGATTTTTTCGCGAACGATTTTTTCAATCGTTTTGTCGGCAATGGTGACAGGCGACTGGTCCTGTTTGACTTCGACGGCAAGGTCGGAGCGGAAATATTTAAGCGCGATCTCTCCGGCGGCATCCGCAAGGTCGTCGATGAACGGTTTGAACTGTTTTTCGTAATCAATTGTCATTGGCCAATCCTTTTTTCTCTGCGCGATCCTTGAGGATGCTCAGGACGTCTTTGTAGCTGAGGTCGGAGGCTTCGAGCAGAACGAACAAATGGTAGAGCAGGTCTGCGGCTTCCTCCGGCATGGAGGTAGAGCGGGTTGCTGCGGCGAGGGCCGTTTCGACGCCTTCTTCGCCCACTTTTTGCGCAATGCGCGAAAGACCTGCTTCGAAAAGCTTTGCCGTGTAGCTTCCTGTGGGGGGATTGGCTCGGCGGTCGCGGATCGTATCGGCAAGGTCCGCAAGGACAGAGAGGTCTGTTTTGTCGTTTCCGTCGCCGAAGCAGGTGCGCGTTCCTTTGTGACAGGCCGGGCCTTTGGGAACAACGAAGTAGAGAAGCGTATCGTTATCGCAGTCGGCTTTGATGTCGACCATTCTCATAACGTTGCCGGAGGTTTCGCCTTTTTGCCACAGGCGTTTCTGGCTGCGGCTGTAGAATGTCGCTAGGCCCGTGTCGATCGTTTTGCGGAGGGCTTCCTTGTTGACATAGCCAAGCATCAGGACACGCATGGAGTTCGCGTCTTGCACAATGGCGGGCAGAAGCTCGTTTCCTTTTTCCCAGTCGAGGGTGTCGATATCCAATTCGATCTTCATATACGCACGGTTACGCCTTGTTTCTTTAAATAGTCCTTCACTTCGCCGATGGTCAGAACCTTCTTGTGGAATACGCTTGCGGCCAGCGCTCCGTCAACATGCGCCTTGATGAAGGCGTCTGCAAAGTGTTCCAGCGCGCCTGCGCCTCCGGAGGAGATGAGGGGGATGTCGATTTTAGCGCGGACAGCCGAGAGCTGTGCGATGTCGTAGCCTTTGCGCATGCCGTCTTGGTTCATGCAGTTCAAAACGATTTCGCCTGCGCCCCGGGAGGCGGCTTCGGAGACCCAATCGAGCGTTCGGCGTTGCGTCGCTTTGGTTTTGGCTTCGTCGCCGGTGTATTGGTAGACGAAATAGTCTCCGTCCTGTTCGCGGCTATCGATTCCGACAACGACGCACTGGATTCCGAATTCTTTCGCCATCTCTTCGATCAATGCGGGCGTTTCGAGGGCTGGGGAGTTGATGGAGATTTTATCGGCGCCGTTTGCGAGGATCGCCCGGGCGTCGTCGACGGTGCGGATGCCTCCCGCCACGCAAAAGGGGATGTCGATGGATTCGGCGACGCGCTTGATCCAGTTGCGGTCGACCATGCGTCCGTCGCTGCTTGCCGTGATGTCGTAGAAGACGAGCTCGTCGGCTCCTTCGGCGCTGTAGCGTTCGGCAAGCTCGATGATATCGCCGACAATTTCGTGTTCGCGGAACTGCACGCCCTTGACGACTTTTCCGTCCCGGACGTCGAGGCAGGGGATAATGCGCTTAGCCAGCATGTCCAATCTCCTTGAGTGCGGTCGCAATGTCGATCCGGCCTTCGTAGATGGCTTTGCCGAAGACAACGCCTGCAACGGGAATTTTTGCGAGCTTTTTCAGGTCTTCGAGGCAACTGACGCCGCCCGATGCTATGACTTGCAGATTGGGCGCTTTTTCGCGGATCGACTGGTAGAGGGTGGCGTTGGGGCCCAGTAGCATGCCGTCGCGGTGAACGTCCGTGCAGAGGATGTGGGTGAGGCCGCTCGCTTCGTAGGCTTCGAGAACGTCCCACAATATTTGTTTGCTCTCGTTTTGCCATCCGGAGATCAGCACGAGCGGTTGGCCGTCGACAAATTTGATATCGAAGGCAAGAACAATGCGTTCAGGGCCGAATTCCTTTAGCCAAGATTCTACAAGTTTCCGTTTTTTGACGGCGAGGCTGCCCACGATGACCCGTTCGATGCCTGCGTCCAGAAGCTTCTTGATGGTTTCGGCGTTGCGGATGCCTCCTCCCGCCTGAACCTTCATTTGCGTTTCCTTGGCGATGCGCTCGATGAGCTCCAGTTGGATCATTTCGCCGCGCCGCGCGCCGTCAAGGTCGACAACGTGTACCCATTTTGTCCCGGCATCGGCAAACTTCTGCGCCTGAAGGACGGGGTTCGCTTCGTAGATTTTGGCCGAGTCAAAATCTCCTTGTTCCAGGCGAACGCAAGCACCGTTTTTGAGATCGATAGCGGGGTATAGTTTCATTTTACATATCCAGGAAGTTTTGAAGTATTTGCTGGCCGACTTGGCTCGACCGTTCGGGATGAAATTGGCATCCGATAAAATTTTTGTATCCGGCTATGGCTGTAAAGGCAGCGCTGTATTCACACGAAGCCAGTGTATTCTCCGAAACAGGAGCGGCATAGCTGTGCACGAAGTAGACGAAGCTTCCGTCCTCCACGCCTTTGAATAACGGATGCTCTTTGGCGCGGATGGATATTGAATTCCAGCCCATGTGGGGGATGGGCATGCCTTTCTTGTCGGGCAGGCGGGCGATTTTTCCGGGGATGACGCCGAGGCAATCGCAGCCTCCGCTTTCCTCGGACCGCTCGAACATGATTTGCATTCCAAGGCATATGCCAAGAACGGGTTGCGTGAGGGCCCGGATGGTTTCGATCAGGTTTTTGGCTTTTAACTGCTGCATGGCCGCTGCCGCTGCGCCGACGCCGGGCAGGATAACCTTTGACGCGGCTTTGATTTTTGCCGGGTCGCTTGTAATTTCGGCTTCGCTTCCAAGGCGCTTGGCGGC
This sequence comes from Alphaproteobacteria bacterium, assembly GCA_028693775.1. Lineage (GTDB taxonomy): Bacteria > Pseudomonadota > Alphaproteobacteria > UBA9219 > UBA9219 > CAIXLI01. The sequence continues at coordinate 11,893 of JAQUUS010000015.1, forward strand.
CGCCATAACGGATGTAAGGTTCGCGACGCCGCTGTCGACGATAGCGAGGGTTGTTTTATTTTTCATTTGAGAACCATTGGATCCGCTGTCGCATTGCCCTGATCGGCTTAACTTATTAAAAACCGTTCGTTGTGAAAAGGGTTGATTCTGGGCATTCAGGGGTATGGGTCAGCTTATGTTGTTTTTGCTCATAAAATCCCCTTCGTTGACGGTAGTCCCGAGCCTTCGCGCTTTAATGCTTGTTTGAGGGCCCGGCCCAGAGCTTTGAAGGCTGCTTCGGCTATATGATGGGCGTTTTCGCCTTGAACGGTCAGGTGAATGGCGGCTCCCAGCGCTACCGAAAGCGATTGGAAAAAATGCGGGATCATTTCGCAGGGCAATTGACCGCACATCGGGGTCGGAAAGCTTCCCGTCATTGTAAAATAGGGCCTGCCGGACAGATCGAGGGTGATTTGCGCTTCGGCTTCGTCCAACGCGGTCGTGAATCCATAGCGGCCTATTCCGCGTTTGTCGCCCAATGCGCCTTTCAGCGCTTCGCCGAGTGTGAGGGCGCAGTCTTCTATGGAATGGTGCATGTCGATTTGGAGATCGCCTTTGCAGGACAGCTCGAGCCCGAAGCTTCCATGCAACGCAACCTGTTCCAGCATGTGATCGAAAAAGCCGATGCCCGTCTGGACGTTCAGGAAGGCGTGGTCGTCGAGATTGACGACCGTTTCGATGGCTGTTTCTTTTGTGGCGCGTCTGGCGGCGTGGAGGCGCGGCGCAGCGGCTGAAGGGGCCTTTGGGACGGAAACGCCCAAGGCTTTCAAGACAAGCGTGTTTTCTTCGGGCGTGCCTATCGAGAAGCGGACGGTATTCGGAATTTCGCCGTGCCTGTTGCGCGCCAGAATGCCGAAGCTTTGCAGCAGGCTCATGACGGCGGCAGAATCCTTTGTTTGGGCCAAAAGGAAATTTGTAACGCTTGGATAGACGCTGACGATGTGCGGCGATTGAGGTAGAAGCTTGGCCATGCGTTCGCGTTCGGTGGCTATGATCTTGCGGCGTTCGAGACTTAAGGTAGATCGG
>JAQUUS010000267.1 GCA_028693775.1 Alphaproteobacteria bacterium
TGACTTCTTGAGCATGGGTGCTTCATCATGGTTATGCGGAATACTCCGGGCGGATACAGGTCTTCCAGAAAGTCCGCTTACAATCTCGAAATCAATATAAAGCCGGAACCTTTCGATCTTAAAGAGTTCGCGACGTTTCCTGTGTTGCGGGCTTTCAGGGAACTGAAGATTCATCGGACGCACAAACCCCAAATTCCCGTCTCGGATAAAGTGATCCAGACGAAGGACGCCGTTTTGGGATTGCAGCTTGCGTTTTGCGTCGTCGCTCAGAATTCCGATCGCACCGAGATTTATTGCAATCTTCGCGAGAGGAACGTTGTTGGCGTTTTGAACCAGCAAACCTTTTTGTCGGTCGATCTTTTGGGGCCGATGCGCTTGTTCACCGATATTTTTGAGACCGCGCTCGGCGGGCCGTTTGCAAAGCCGCCCAGCGACAGCCAGAAAAACGAAGCGTTCGGATATATCCATGTGCTTTCGGGCAAGTTTGACCGGCTTGGATATCGCGCGGTCGCCGACGAAATCTTGGCGTTTTTGTCCAGGGAAGGCTATGAGCCCAAAGCTTTGCCTCCGGCTGAGGAACGGCGTTCGAAAAAGAGCCTTATGCTGCCGGTTCCGTCTGTCTAGGACAGCTTTTGCGCGATTAACCAAAACATTTTTTAGTGAAAGTATTTCTGTTCGGATATTGTTTCGCCCGTGAGTTTCAGGGCGAAGCGTTAATCCATTTTTTTAAGAATTGATCCGAACGGCAGGCTCTTCATGCAACGTGCGAAAATTTCCGAATTAATCCCGCTTACGTTAACCCAGGCTGTCATCGATGCAGCCGAACATGTCCAGAAAGCCGCGATGGTTGTTTCTGCGACGGAGGGAAACAGGCCCGCAACCGTTTTTCCGGAACAGGCCAAGACACTCGAAACGCCTGCTGAAGTTTTTACGCTCGCAACCTTCATCATCGCCAGCGGCGTGAGCGAACAGGTCGATCTGGGGCCTGCGGCGCTCGATCTTTATCACCATTATGAAAGACAATATTTCGAACGCAATGGCCGGAAAACCTATGTGACGGCCTATGCCCCCACGCTTTGCGAAGGCATGGTTTGCAACGCCCTCATGCTTTTGGAAAAGGGATTTGCGGATTCAGCCGAAGCGCTGGCCGGACACGCCGCGCATCATTCGTCGAAGGGCTCGGTGCAAGAGGTTGTGGCGGCCAATGTCTGGGAAGCTTGTATCGAAAAGATTGCCGAGACGAACGGCAAGGGAGCTTTCTATCTCGCACTCGGGATGCAGAAGGATATCGAGGTCGTTACGCCGGGCAAAAAAGGATCGGTCCTTCATCAGAAGAGCGAAGAGGTCAAGATGAGCCTTGCTCGCCGTATCTTCGCGCAGCGCGCGCGGGCGATGGCTTGCCGATGCTAGGCGCTGCACGTTTTCGTCAAACGCCGCTTTTCGAAGCGGCGTTTTTTTTGAAATGTTGCGATGCCGCAGTACGATTTTCGGTTTCTCGCGTCCGGTTCGGCTTTGAGACAAAGGGCATCTCTGCTATACTCCTGTCATGGCCATGGGGCCGTTTCGATACCAACCATGGAGGATGCGATGACCAAGCTTAAATTCAACGAGAAAGTGGCCAACAGAAAGACCATCGATCCCGAAGCCAAGCATGCCATGCTGTTCAGAAGGCGAAGAGCGAGACGCGCTGAGGTCGAGATGCGCAGACAAGCCGAGCTCAGGCTGGAACTCAGAGAAGCCTATCTGATGATTCTGGACATGTAAGCCGTATGCGTCTTTGCTGAAGGCGGCCCTTCTTCCCAACATGGGGGAGGAGGGCTTTTTTTGACCCTGCGTTTCGGCTTTTCATCCGTTTTTGAATTTGATACCCTTGAAACGTCAAGCCTTTGGGCTCTATCGACACTTCAGCAAGGAGGACGCCATGGCGAACCGGCATGCCGCCAAGATGATCGATAACGACGCTGTGGATGTCGCGGCGAGAAATCGCGAGGCTTCTCTGGCGTGGCGCGCAAGAATGACCCCGGAGGACGTTGCAGACGACGTTTCGGAGGGAATGCCGGTGCCGGGCAAGGCCGTTTCTGATCTCAAAGCGGCGTCGCGTACCGTTTGCAGATGCTGTTCCGAAGAGGAAGAAGCTCTGCGCCGCAGACGCAGGGAAGAGGAGCTTAATGCCGGGGCCGGGGCGGCATGCATGATGATGTGTTGCCTGTGAGTCGTCCTTTTGCTGCGATTTTGGCCTGATTTTATTGAATTTGCAGCCTTTTGAGGCTTCGCAGGGATGGGCGGACGCCCTATAAACCTTCTTCTTGGCAAACCCCTGCGCCGCTTGCTATTTAATGCGGCGAAGGGAAACGGGGTATAATGTCTATTTTTAAAACAATTCACGGCGTTATCGCAGATGCGGTCGCTGCAGCGGTCAAGGCGGGCGCTTTGACTCTTTCTGGTGAAATTCCGGGTTTTGTGGTCGAGCCGCCGCGCGAGGCTTCGCACGGGGATCTGGCCGCCAATGTGGCCATGATGCTGGCCAAGTCCGCCGGAAAGCCTCCGCGCGCGATCGCCGAGGCGCTGAAACCCGCTCTTTTGAGCCATCCGTTCGTTTCGGGCGTTGAGATCGCGGGGCCGGGGTTTATCAATCTGCGTTTGCATCCGAATGTCTGGCAGGCCGAGATTTCCGAAATTCTTCGCGCGGGGACGCGCTATGGCGATAGCGATATCGGCCATGGAGCCAGGGCCAATGTCGAATACGTTTCGGCGAACCCCACGGGGCCCATGCATATCGGGCATGCGCGCGGCGCCGTTGTGGGCGACGTTCTG
>JAQUUS010000016.1 GCA_028693775.1 Alphaproteobacteria bacterium
GGAACCCTGCAAGGCCTCAACGGCTACGCGCTGGCCTATGCGTCGACGGGAGCCCTGACGGTCACGGCCTCAACGCTCACAGTCACAGCCGACGCGCTGGCGAAAATCAGCGGCACGCCCGACCCGGCCCTTAGCTATTCGGTCAGCGGCCTCAAAGCGGGCGATGCGGCCGCAGCGGCCCTGAGCGGCAACCTGTTGCGCGAAGCAGGCGTTGCGTCCGGAACATACCGCATCGGTCAGGGATCCTTGACGGCAAACGGAAACTACCTGATTCAGTACATCGAAAACTTTTTGACCATCACCCAATCGGCGCAATCCGATGTCCCTGCGGTGCTACAGCGAACGGTCGAGCGTTTATCCGGGCGCTTCGCCGAAAAAGAAAACAGAGCAAAAGAAGCCTACACATACAGGATGGGCATCCCCGACCCGGAGAGTTCGATCTTCTGCCTGCTGGATATCAACGGAGCCTGCCTGTCGATCGACGGTCTGTAGTTATTTTAATCGAAACGGAATGAGGAAGGCCCGGTTTTTCTGGGCTGCATCGGTCTTTCCTTGTTCTGGTCAATGAGCAAAGACAGATCGGGGCCGACAGGATCGCCCAGAACCGCAGTCATTTCCTTTACGGCAGCGTTCATATTGTCGATAGTGGCTTCGGTGGCTTTCGTAAGTTTTTCGATAGCCTGAGCGGTCTTTGCGGCGGTAAGAATGGCCGTCGGAACCTGTTCGTCCGAAACGCTGTGAGCCGTATCCGCTATGGCCCTGATGACGTCCGCATTTTCGAGCAGCGTGACCTGATTTACAAAGTTCGCAATCTCCTGCGCGATCATGGGGAAGTTCTGCGAGCGCAACGTAGTAACGGCCGTCTGTTGGTCCAAACAGGTCTTTCCGGTAAAAAGCAGACCCAGAACGTTATTTTTGAGCTGGAGGTTGATCTTTTCCAAAAGATCCATGCGGCTCTGGAGGACCTGAATATGAAGCTCCTCAAGCGGCTGCTCCATTTCGAAGCCCGGAGAAAGGATCGTAACCTTTCCTTTTTCCTCTTCGTTCCACGCGTCCAGCTCTTCTGCGCGCCAGGCGTCGAGCGTTTCGGCGCCGACCTCGCGAATGGTGCAGATCTGTTCGGAAACGCGCTTGTAGGCCTTGATGAGTTCCTGAGTGGAGGCGAGCTGATTGGTCAGATCCCCTTCCATCTTGATGAGAGAGGGCGTCATCTCCCGAAGAATGCCTGCCGCAGCGCGTGAATATTCGCCTGCGTCGGCCAGATCGTTCATATCCTGAGCCTGCCCCGCAAACTTGTCCCAGAGCCCTCCGAGCTTGACGGCATAGAAAATATCCCTGAGCGAGAAGGACCAGCCCATGCTCTTCTGCTGCGGAACAAGTGCTGTAGACGAGGAGGGTTCGACCTTGGAGGCATAGTTCGAAATGATTTCCTTTGCGGCGCCGAACTTCTCGCGGAACTCGGCCATTCTCCTGATGGAAAGATTGACAGAGGAAGCCTCGGAGATGGTCGTGAGGGAAACATTGGAAATATGGTTTATAACAGCGAGGGTTTCGTTTCCGAGGGTGGCGAGGTCCATAACCGAATCCCTGCCGTCTTCCATCTTCTGGCGGATTTCCTCGCGCGAAAGCTCCGGCAAAAGCGCCAAAGCCTCTTCGATCGTCTTGATCCGCTCGAGCTGCTCGATTTCCGGAGAGTTTTTGCTGGAATCATAGACATCGTCAGTATGCTTGGCGATCCCTGATTCAGGATAGGCCCGAAGCCGTTCGATAACGGTCTCGCGTTCCCTGATCTGGTCTGCGAGATAAAGAATGGCGGGCAGTCTTTTTGAAATATCGTTGACCTCCGTGGAGGTAAGGCGATCTCCGGTGAGGATGACGCTTTTCAGTTTGAGAGCTTCTTCCTTGTTAAGGTTGCCGACGGCGACGAGCAACTCCATCACCGCATTTGTCGGCTCTTTGTTAAAGGAGAGGCTGATAATATTCTGGAGAGCGGCAAATTTGTGAGCGTTAGCTTTGTCGAAGAAATAATCGTTCGGAAGTTTGAGCGTCACCAGCTTGTCGTTTGCAAAAACGGCTTCGATGAATTTATCGCCGGCACTCGTTTTAGGGCGGAATTCAGGGGTATTGCCCGAAAGGTCGATGCGATAGATGTTGTTTGATCCCGTAAGGAGCTCGGCCAGGAATTCCGGATCGGAGAAATTGTTTCCCGAAAGGTTAAGTTCCATCAACGCCTTGTGATCTTTAATTTCACTGACGACGTCATCGAGAGCGGGGTTGGTCAAAGAACATCTGGAGAGGTCAAGAGTCTTGAGTTCCTTGCATTTTTTAAATTTCGGGGCGAGCACATTTTTCCATTCGCTGGCCGTAATCGAGCTGTCATTAGAAATTGCGATACGTTTTGTAGAAGCGTCCCACATTTCACTGGCGGCGATCGTCGAATTATTCATAACCAAGCTCCTTAGGGTTCCAATTGTTCAGAATATGCTTTTTTGTTAGATAAAATTGGTCGAGGTTGTTCTTTCTCGACCGGAGTCTCCAAAGAAAATTTACCGCCTGCTTCCGAAAAGGCCTTCAACATTTCCGGATCGCATTTATCGGGATTGAGCAGAGTAGGCAAGGAAGTCTCTGGGTCTACGGGGCCCAAAACCCCAGTCATTTCTTTTACGGCAGCGTTCATATTTCCGATGGTGGCTTCGGTGGCCTTCGTAAGTTTTTCGATAGCCTGAGCCGTGCTGGCGGCGGTAAGAATGGCCGTCGGAACCTGTTCGTCCGAAACGCTGTGAGCCGTATCCGCCAGGGTATTGATGACGTCGGCGTTCTCGAGCAGCGTGACCTGATTTACAAAGTTCGCAATCTCCTGCGCGATCATGGGGAAGTTCTGCGTGCGCAACGCAGCGACGGCCTCTTGTTGATCCAGACAGGTCTTTCCGGTAAAAAGCAGACCCAAAACGTTATTCTTGATCTGCATGTCGATCTTTTCCAAAAGATCAATGCGGCTCTGGAGGACCTGAATATGAAGTTCCTCAAGCGGCTGCTCCATTTCGAAGCCCGGAGAAAGGATCGTAACTTTTCCCTTTTCCTCTTTGTTCCAAGCTTCCAGCTCTTCTGCGCGCCAGGCGTCGAGCGTTTCGGCGCCGACCTCGCGAATGGTGCAGATCTGTTCGGAAACGCGCTTGTAGGCCTTGATGAGTTCCTGAGTGGACATGAGCTGATTGGTCAGGTCCTCTTCCATCTTGGTGAGAGAGGGTGTCATCTCCCGAAGGATGCTTGCCGCAGCGCGTGAATATTCGCCTGCGTCGGCCAGATCGTTCATATCCTGAGCCTGCCCTGCAAACTTGTCCCAGAGCCCCCCGAGCTTGACGGCATAGAAAATATCCCTGAGCGAGAAGGACCGGCCCACGCTCTTCTGCTGCGGAACGAGGGCTGTAGACGAGGCCGAAGACGAGGAGGGTTCGACCTTGGAGGCATAGTTCGAAATGATTTCCTTTGCGGCGCCGAACTTTTCGCGGAAATCGGCCATTCTCCTGATGGAGAGATTGACGGGAGAAGCCTTGGATATGGACGCGAGAGAAATATTGGAAATGTGGGTTATGACCTCGAGGGTTTCATTCCCGAGGGTCGTCAGTCCCATAAGCGACGTCTTGCCGTCTTCCATCTTCTGGCGGATTTCCTCGCGCGAAAGCTCCGGCAGAAGCGCCAGAGCCTCTTCGGTCGTCCCGGCCATCTTGATTTTAGTCTCGTCGGCGCGGGCATTTTCCGCCATGAGAGGCTGTTCGCTTTCCAAAAGATAATTTTCGATGCCCGTAGCGTATCCTTTGTTTTCGAGCTTCAAAAGAAGATCGACAACTTTCATCCTGATGTTTTTTTGCTCGGCCAGATAAAGAATGGAAGGCAAACGCTCGGAAAGCTCGGTCGCTTGCTTGTATGTATTGATTTCGTCGTCAAGGATCGACGTCAAAACTTCATTGGAGTCCCGCTCGTTGCGTGAGCAGACAAGCTGCACGAGTTCGCTGTAGTTGCCAGACAGAGGGCCGTCGAATTTCAGATGAATAATGTTTTTGAGATCGGCAAGCCGCCGGGCGGAGTCGTAGTCAAAGAAGAAGTCGTTCGGAAACCTGAGATCCACAAGCGTATCGTTCGAAAGAACGGTGTCTATGAAGGAATTCTCAAAAGGTTCGGGCCTGTCGAACCTGTAGGTATTTCTGCCAAAGGAGATCGTATGGATTTTAGGCGAAACCCGAACGATTTCGGCCAGGAACTCCGGGTTTGTGAGCTTGTTTTCCGTAAAGACGAGAGAGGTCAGGGACGGGTGTTTCGTCAGCGCGTCCGAAAGCCCGATCATTTCTTCTGAACGCATAAGGCAGTCGACAATCTCGAATTTTTCGAGATTTGTCGCGGCAGAGATTTTGGGCGCGACCGATTTTTCGATATCGGTCTTGTTTAAGGAGTAATCAAACAGAAACCGAAGAGCCTTGCTCTCCGAAGACAAGTCGTTCAATGTTTGCGAAGACGTTCCGTTCATGAGGGTTTCCTGTCGTTCTGAATTCGAGTCAATGTCTTTTCGGGCGCGGTCGGCAACGAAAGGCGTTGATCGGCAGATTCAATCGCCTTGGTGTTTTCGTCTGCCGCTTTGCCCATATTCGCAATGATTTCCTTGGTGCTCAACGCAAGGTTTTCGATAGCCTGAGCCGTTTTCACGGCGGCCAGCATGCTGGTTCCTGTTTCGTCTCTTGCGGTTTCGCGCGTCGCATCTGCGAGGCTGTTGATAACGCTCGCCCGCTGCAAGTCTTCGACCTGCCGCATAAAGGTGGCGACTTGTTCGGTGATGGTCGGAATATTTTGGGTTTGCAAAACGATCAGGCCTTGCTGCTGTTTGCGTTCGATTTCCGAATGAAGTTTGTGCAAGGAAGCGTGACCGATAACTTGCAGTTCCGTTTGTTTGAGAAAATCGAGCCTCAAGGCAAGTTCCTCAATATGACGAGGTTCAGCCGTGGGGCCGGTCTCTGCGTTAGGCGGAAGAATAGTCACGGTTCCGCGCTCTTCCTTGCGCCATGTGTCGAGCGTCTGGGTTCCGGCGGCGCCGATCAGGCAAAGCTGGCCGGCGACTTTTTCATAAGAGTCGATAATCTGCTGCGTATCCGAAAGCTGGATGGAAACGCGTTTTTCCATTTCGGAGAGTGCGGGAAGCATTTCCAAAAGGATCTGTCCGGCCTCGCGGGAAAGAACGCCCGCGTCGGCGAGATCGTTGAGTTCCTGCGCACGGCCGAAAAACTTGTCCCAAACCGGGCCGAGCTTGAGGGCGCGGAAAACGTCTTCCAAAAAGAGAGCGCCGCTCTTGGTCTGATGTTGGGAACCGAAGCTTCCAGAGGCGTTTTCGGAAAGATCGATCTGTTCCGAAATGATTTTCTTTGCGGCGCCGAACTTGTTGAGAAAATCGGCCATGGAGCGAACGGGAGCTTCCATGGACGAGCCGGACGTAGCGGTAAGCAAGGAGGCGAAGGAAATCTGCCCGATGGGAGCTATAACGTCCTGTCCCAGATTCATAAGGATGGCGGGATCGTCCTTGCCTTCTTCGAGTTTGTTGCGAATGTCTTCTTCGGAAAGAACCGGGATTTTATCCGAAACGTCGCGAATATTGGGAAGCGAAGGTAAAACCGTGGCCGGAAGAGCGTTTTGGTCAGAGGCGGACGGAAGCGGAGTCTTGTCGGCTTCGGTCGTGTAAAGTTCGAGGCCGAAAGAAACGCCGAGACCTGCCAGAACCGTCTGATTCAGGCCCCGAAGTTTCTGAATGATGTCTTTTCTCGACGAGGTCGCTTCGGCCAGAAAAAGAATGGCCGGAAGTCTCCTGTTGATGTTTTCGACGTCCTCGATGGTGTGAATGTCGTTTTCCCGAATGCGGTTCAAAAGAGACCGGGCCTCGGTTTTGTTGCGGCGGCAAAGGGCTTCGATCTTTCTTTCGTTGCCGCTCTGTCCCTGGAGATCGATTTCCATCTCGACAAGGTTGAGAAGCTTTTCGAGCCCATCCTTGTGCCAGGAGAAAAAGTAGTCCTTGGAGAGCTTGGCGCTTGCGACGGAATCGCTCTTGATCAGCGTCAAGACGAACGCGTCCGACTCGTATGACGGGCTTGGCCAGACCTCTTCGAGATTCTGTGAAATATCGATAGTATGAATTGTCTTGGATTGAATCAGGATGGGAGCCGCCCAGGCAAGAGAAGAAAACTTGTTCCTGGAGAAATCAATTTTAACCAGAGAAGGATGTGCTGCGATGGAGGCTGCGAGGTCCCCCATCATGCCCTCTTTCAATGCGCAACCAGAAATCGTCAGGCTCTCGATTTTTGGATATTTTCCGAGAACCTTGACAATTTTTGAAGAGAGATCGGCCTTGGACAACGTCGTGTCGCCGTATATCAGAATATGTCTGGTATCGGGACCCGCGTTATCCAAAACCGTATGCGTTTTTGCGTCCATCGCAGCAACCCTAACAAGGAAGCAAAAACCCGCTTACTTGTTTCCTCCGAGGCCGATTCCCGGCTTCGAACCCTTCTTGCCGTTCGTGGGACGCACAGGATCTTTACCGGCTTCTTCCAGGGAATAACCGGTGGTTTTCTGGGCCACTTCGTTTGCCTGGCGCATTTCTTCCGCCGAAGGAAGAAGCTTGGCGTCGAATCCCGTGCCCAGAGCGTTCGGTCCCAGACGGGCCGAATGAGCTTGAGCTTCGACAAAGGCGGCCTTGATCTGCGCCTGAACCTTTACCTCTTCGTTGATGCGCTTCGCGTCCGCTTGGCGGTAGTCTTCGAGAGCCTTGATGGACTCGCGCGTTGCGGCAACCATGGCGAGGCTGGCCTTGCGCTGAGCCTCTTCGGTCCTGAGGGTCTGGGCGAGAACCAGCCTGAACCCGTCCGTCGTGGCCTCAGTGGTCTCGGCCACGATTTGGTGAACCTGCTCTGCATGGAAAGAGCTTTCGCAGGTTCTTTGTTGCAGGTTCAGCACGCTGAGCGAGCCAACCAATTGAGGCAGAGCTGTTGCTTGCAGATTGGTGAGCTGAATCGCGGTTTTCGCGTTGACAAGGCCAAGCTGGAACAACATGCTTGTCTGGTTGTACGCATCCAAAAACGCGGCCTTCATCTGCGTTTCCTTTTGGAAAACCATAGACAGAGCGTTCTTTTCGGCTTCCCGTTGAAGGTAGGCTTCGTCATAAACGCTGTTTTGGCTGTCGTCGCTTTGCTCTTCGCGCTCCCCGATTTCTTCCAGAAGCGTTTTCTTGAGTTCGCACACGACAACCAGATCCAGATAGATGTTGCGTCCGAAGGTTTCCTGAATTTCGATGGCTTCCTTGATCTTCTGGTCCATCATTGTCGGAACTTCCATTTCCTTGGTTATGAGGGCATTGACCTTTTCGGCCTTGGTCATGGTGTCGACAACGACTCCGGCGAGTTCATCGCCGCTGTCTTCCAGTCCCTTCTTTTTCTTTTCGTACTTCCTGTCTTCCTGCTTCTGCTTCTTTTCCTGTCGGCCTTTGGGGGTGAGGGCAAACGTCGAGAGGGCGTCGCTGATGCCTGCGGTGACGAGGGCGATCGCCGAGGTCTTTTCTTCCTTCACCACGCCGTTTTCACGCAAGCGGGCTTCGAGCGGCAGGAGGGTGGCGTGGAGATCCTTGTTAAATTGCTTGATGGCGTCGACGGCTTCGGTGCTCGGACCCGTCTGAATTTCTTCCAGCATTTTGATGCCGTCGATGGCGCGGGTCGAAAGAGTGTCGCTGCCGATGCGTGCGACCGACATCGGATCCCTGACGTCGATGGCTTCCAGCTTCTTTTGGATTGTTTCGATATATTCGGGATGATCGGGCCACCTGTTTTTAACGCCTTCGATCGAAGGATTGGTGATCATCTCTTCCGCGCTCTCCCTGACCCTTCTCGCGGATTCCTTCTTGTCCTTGCCCTTTTTCTGGGAGGTCTTGGGTTCTTCCTGTTTGGGCGCTTCCTTTTTTGGCTGATCGAAAATTTCTGAATCAACGAGTTCGGCCTCAACAACTTCAAAATCTTCTTCGGTATTCGTATTGACTTGGGGGGTCATATAATGTTCCTTTTTTTATCGTTTAAAAATGGGTCACGCAATTCCGGCGTGCAGCGGTCTCTCCAAAGACGTGAATATTGAAAATAACGCCTGTCCGTCAACCGGTTTAATAGTTTCAAGGCCGTTTTCCTTATGGTTAATCCCAGTTTCTTCCGTGCGTTGTCTGCAAAAGAAGAAAAGGGCCCCAAAAGGGACCTTTCGACGAGCGAATCTCGACGACTGCGGCAAAATTTGTTAAGAAACGGCGGCTGGCGTTCGTCGGCGTCCCGTATCGCAAAAGACATTTTTCATCGATGATTGTCGATCTCAGCTGTCGTGAGGTTCCCGGTTATTCGGGAGCGTTTTTTTCCGGTCTTCCCGGAGCGTTTGCCGTTCTTGTCGTCGCGGCAGGAATGGCTGCGCTAGGGCGCCTCTATGCGCGAAACCGTGCAGCGCGTGCCGACGATCTGTTCGTCGGCTGGGGCCTCGTCGCGGGATTCATGACCGTCGCCTCAGTTTTGTTCGAGCATCCCTTGTTCTATGCCGCCTTGGCGATTTTCGCCGCGATGCTTTTTGCGTTTTATTCGTTCGTCAAAAGCCGCGCATTCGTTTCGCCCTATTGGGCGCTTGCCGTTCCGCTCGGCGTTTTCGGCATGGCCTGCATCAACGCGCTCGGCATCGGCGGATATTCGTATGACGATTATTCGCATTGGCTTCCCAACGCGCTCTATGTTTTTCAAAACGCCGACGTGCCGTTCAAGGAGCTCCCGGCCATACACTCCATCTATCCGGGCTATCCCTATGCCTTGCCGTTTGCAACATATCTCGCGTCCCTGTTGACCGGAGGATTCCTGATTCAGGGCGGATCGATGTTCAACTTCCTCCTGCTTCTCGCGTTTTCCGGAACGCTTGTCGAAAAGGCCGGCCTCAAAAAACCTTCCCGTGCATTGTCTCTCATCGCCGTCGCGTTCATGGCGGCGTTGTTTATCTCGTCCACGGTGTCCACGTTCGGCATGACCAATCAAGGCGACAGCGGCACCATGACCCTCGCCGCCATCCTCTCGCTCCTCATGTTCCGGCTTCAGGAATCCCTGCGCGTGTCCGATTCCGCGGCAGCGCGCGAGCAGTGCCGCCGCATGATGCCGATGGCCGTGGCGTTTGTGCTGGTCAAGCAGTCAAACCTGATTTTCCTCGCCATCCTCATCGTTTCGTTTCTTGCGATCGCATTGAAAAACGGTCTCCTCAAAAAAGCCGTCCCCCGCCTTGCCTTGGCGTTTCTGCCCGCCGCGGCGTTTGCGCTTCTTTGGAAAATGTACGCAAGCGCCGAGATTTCAGGCGGCGAAGTCGGCATCCGTCCCCTCGGCGAGTGGCGTTTCGATCTGCTCGGCGGGTTTTTCAAAGGCGTCTTGGTCGAAATCGGCTGGAAACCCGCATTCATCGTTCTCTTTGCCGCCACCCAGCTCGCCGCCGCGATAGCATATCTGCGTCCCAAAGCGCCATGGCGCGATTTTGCGATCTACGCCGCACTGGTGCAGCTTGCCTATGGGGCGTTTCTGATCTTCGCATTTATCGGCTCCGATTTTTCCGAATACACCATACGCATGGCGGCCTCGTTCCATCGCTACATGCTGCACGCCGGATTCCTCGCCCTTCCGGTATTTTGGCTGATCGCGCAGACGCAGTTTCCCTCCCTCAAAAGGCGCCTTCCCGCAGTCCTGTTGCGTCCCGCCCTTCGCCTGTTCGGCGTCGTCGCGCTTCAATCTGCGATTCCCCTTGTCCTGCTCATCCACCCCGATTGGATCAACAAAGGTCCGGCCGAAATCTGCCGCATGCGTTCCGCAGGCCGCCGCGCTGCGGCCATTCTTCCGGAAGGCTCCAAAGTCGGCGTCGTGATTCCCCAAAGCGACGGCTACGCGTCCTTCATCGTCGGCTTCGAATTTGCGCTCGAAGAAGCGCGCACGGGCCGCGAAATGGCGATGGTGTGGCATGCCGACAGGTTTCATTCCTTCGAGCCCGCAACGGCGCAAGACGTCGCAAGGAATCTGCAAGAGCACCTCGAAACGAACGCAATTGTCTATGCGCCGTCCGCATATGAAATGTTTCGCAATCTGGGGGTCTACCAAGGCCCCAATACGGGCCTGCTGATCCGCCACGACGGCGAATGGAAAGCCATAGGGCCTAACCGCTAAACCCGGCGGCCTTGGCGAAAGCGTCCGCGCGTTCGATAAAGTTTTTAAACATCCCATAGCTCGGCGCGGCAGGCGAAAGCAGGATCGCGCCGCCTTTCTGCGTCGCCTTCTTGGCCATCGCCACCGCCTCGTCCATGGTCCCGGCCAAAAAAGCGCGTTCAATTCCGCGCGCCTTCAGCAAGCCATAAATCCGCTTGCCGCTGGGCCCCAGACAAACGACCGCATGAATTTTTTTATCTGCGACATAATCGATCAAAGGCCCATAATCGATATCCCTGTCGAACCCGCCGGCAATCAAAGTCAAAGGCCGTTCGCCATAAACGTCCATGGCCGCAATAGCCGACTGAGGCGTCGTCGAAATGCTGTCGTCAACGTAAAGAACGCCGTCTTTCTCCCCGAGTTCGCACTGCCTGTGCGGCAATCCGCGATACGTTTCCATAGCGGCCAGCGCGGCCCCCGCATCGAGTCCCAAAGCCTGAACCGCCCCCAGAACTGCACAAACGTTGCCCTTGTTATGCGCTCGCAAAAGAAAGGCGTTTTTGAGTTCGCCCACAGGCTGCGGCCCAAAATAAACGCCGTTGCCCTCAAAATGAAATCCCTCCGGCGCATCGAAACGCACCGCGCCGTCGAGCGCGATAGTGTGCGCAGAAAGCGTCTCCAACGCCGTTGCTTCCGCAATTTTCGCCGCGCTATGAGCCAGCAGATTGGCCTTGTCGCGATAATAAGCGTCGAGCGACTTGTGCCAGTCCAGATGCTCCGGAAACAGCGACGTCAAAACGCCCACATCGCATGTTTCCGAAAAATTCGCAGCCTGATAGCTCGAAACCTCGATCACGAGATAATCGGTCGCATCCGCGCCCTCCGTCACAGGCGTCCCGATATTGCCCAAAACGGCCGATTTTTTCCCCAACCCGTTCAAAACGTGATTAAGCAGCGTCGACGCGGTACTCTTCCCCTTCGTCCCCGTCACGCAAACAACGCGTGCCCGTTTCTTGTCGGCCAGCCAAAGGTTCAGCAGCGAAGTCACGCGCGCACGCCCGGCCTTTTGCAAAAGCGGATGATAAAGGCTAACCCCCGGCGATTTGATAACAACGTCCGCCTCCGCCAGTGCCCGTTCGATGTCCGCTTCCGTCCGTGCAACGCAAACGCTACGCCCGTCAATATCGAGCGTCCCCGGTCCTTCGCCCTCGTCGATAAACAAAAATGCCTGTTGCGGCCAAGCGCGGGCCAAAAGCCGCGCCGCAGCCTTGCCCTCCATGCCAGTACCCCAAACGACAACCTTTCGGTCTTTCAGTTCATCGACACGCATTCAACATACCCATGAACCTGTCCGGCACGCCATGCTCCGGCTTGTTTTCGAGCAAAGCCTCAAAAGCCCTTTCGTCAAACGTCACCTTGGCACCCAAAGCCGCAACAACGGCATCGTTTTTCCATGCATCCATGCGAAACAGCCTGCCCATCAGCAAAGCGCTTTCCTCAACCTCGCCCACGCATTCAAAGGGCTTGACGGGCGAGAACCCGCAAAGATCGCCGAAGTCTTCAATCTGAGCCGCATCGGCCAGCAAATTGGCGCCAAAAATCCCGACAAGCTTATCCTTCTCCATAAACGGAGCGAGCGCCAAAAAAACGAACCGGCATTTGGGACAATTGCAGCACCAATTCTTCCCGCGCAATTTTTCGTCCTGCTTAAAAGCGGTATTGCAGCTCCTGAAAACCGGATGATACGCCTCCAGCCGCGCAAAGCGCCGTGCGATTTCCGTTTCCGTCAAAGGCCGCAGAAGCGAAAAGTAAGCCAGATCGGCCGAAACGCGCGCCCGCACCACCGCTGCAAATTCGGTTTCAAAAGCCAGCGACTTGCTGAACTGATGATTGACCTCAAAGTCGCCGACCTTAACGTTCGGCGCGCTGGCCGAGTGCTCGTTCGAGAAAATAATGTTCTTGAAGCCGTGCAAAACCGCGCAAGCCACAGCAATGGCGCTCACAATGGCGGTAATAGGCACATGCCCGTTCAAAGCGTCCTGTTTGTTGAGCTCCAAAAGCTGAGGCGAAAGGGTACGCCTGACAATCAGGGACTCTGCGCCCGCAACGTCCATGGTGTCGCGAATAGGCGCTGCCAGTTGCCCGCCGCCCGAAACGGCGAACATGGTCACCTGAGCGCCCGACTTCTTCAGGCACTCGACAGAAACGGTCGAATCCTTCCCTCCGCCCACAGCGACCAGAGAGTGCTCCCCAAGAGTCAACGGAACGCCCGAAAAAACCTCTCCCTCCTCAACGGAGAAGCGAGGATTAATTTTAATTTCGTTTTTGTAAGAAAATTCCCCCAACCCGCCGCGATAGGTTCTTTTCAGAAAGGCAGCCATCTGGACGTCTATGGTAAAGGCAAGGCAGCGCAAGCGTTCCGGAACATAAGCCTTGTAGTAACTAATGCCCGCCAAAAGAAAAACAAGCCTCAAAGCATGGTCGAAAGCCTTGATCTGGCTCTCCGAAAGGGGGCTGACCGGAAGCGGAAATTCGATAAGTTCCTGAAATTCGGGTCCGCCCGAAAAGGCATAGTCGAGCCTGAGCAAGCCGGATTTGCTGTCGAAATGGTAACTCTTGAAAAGAAAATCAGCGTATTTACTCAACTTAATG
>JAQUUS010000268.1 GCA_028693775.1 Alphaproteobacteria bacterium
GAAAACCGGCAGGCACGTTCGATACCCCCTCGCTGCGGAATCCGGACTGGGCAAAACTGCCTTATGAACTCAGCTTGCTCAGCCCCGCGCCGAGGGAAGTTTTGCAAATCGGCCTCGGCTCCGGCTCCTGGGTTCGCGCTATTGCCAACAATCCGGATATCGACCGCCTGACCGTCGTTGAATCCGATCCGGGATTTCTCGATATTGCCGCTCTTCGCGACGATATCGCCTACCTTTCCGACAATCCGAGCGTTTCTATCGTCACAGACAATGCCCGGCGCTGGCTCGAACTCAATCCGGATAAGACTTTCGATGTCATCGTTTTGAATACGGCTTCGCTCCGAAACGCATACGCTTCGAACTTCTTGTCGAGGGAATTCTTCGATCTCGTCAAATGGCACTTGAATCCAAACGGTCTTTTTATCTTCGATACGGAAAACTCCGAACGCGCCATGCTTACGGGATGCTCGGCCTTTGTTTACGGATTGCGCTTTCAGAACAGGATTGTCGTTTCGATGTCTCCCATTATGCCGAACGCCAATCGCTGGAAAAAATCGCTTTCGACCGAGCATATCGACGATATGCCAATCCTGAATCTCAAGAAAAAGGAAGACCGGGCTTTCTTTAAAAAGCTCGATAACGTCGAAAACGCAGACGATCCTGTGTTCGGATCGCTTATTGAAGACTGCTCAAAAATTCTGCGCCGGACCCGCTCGCTTGAGCCCTTCTCCGACGACAACATGGGCGACGAATGGATCCGTCGATATCGGCAAAAATAGGAATTTCTCTTCTTTCTTAAGGCGTTGTTAAAATCTTTTTCGGAACGTCGACAGGACTCCTTTTCGCACAGGCCTGTCCGATGACGCCCAAAACGCAGTCCAAACCCTCGCTTGAACTCAAAGCTCTTTTGGTTCTTTTCTTTTTTTCGGGATTCCCGGCCCTGCTCTATCAGATCGTTTGGCAACGCGCTCTGTTCAGGATTTTCGGCGTCAATATCGAGTCCGTGACCATCACCGTGACAGCCTTCATGCTGGGCCTCGGTCTCGGCAGCCTTGCCGGAGGACTTCTCTCGCGCGTTCAGCGCTTTTCCCCGCTTCTTCTTCTCGCGGCCATCGAAATCCTTACCGGGATTTTCGGCCACTTTTCGATGGATATTTTTCAGGCTGCGGGCGAACACGTTCTGGGCATGCCTCTTGCCGTTACCGCCTCGGTCACGCTTGCGCTCGTTTTGATCCCTACATTGCTCATGGGCGCGACGCTGCCTCTTCTTGTGTCTTATGCCGTGAGGCTTTCGTCCAGCGTCGGGAGTTCGGTCGGACAGCTTTATTACGTCAATACGCTCGGCGCAGGGGCTGTGTGCCTGCTGGCGTCCGTGACCATATTTCCGTTCCTTCAGAGCATGCAGATGGCGGTCGATATTGCCGTCGCCATGAACGCCGCCGTCGCTCTTGGCGCGCTGGCCGCTTTTTTCTTTATTGGAAAACGCACGCGGAAGGACGCGCCGCCTGCCGCTTCGAAAAAAAATCAGAAACCTCTTCTTGGACTCGGGGCTGTCCTTGCGTTGGCGTTTTTTAGCGGGTTTGTCTCGCTTTCCTATGAGCTCTTCTTTTTTCGGACCGTTTCGTATTCGAGCGGGAGCATTTCTACCGACTTTACCTTTACGCTGGCCGCTTATCTCATCGGCCTTGCGTCTGGCGCGCGCCTCTCGGCCGAAAGCTGCGCCAAGGGGGCGCAGGACGTTCTCAAGGACACGCTTCGCAGCCTGTTTATCGCCACGGCCATCGGGTTTGCGTTTTTGCCGATCCTCGGACTGGCGGACCGGATCAATCTCGGCGACAGGTATGCCGATACCGCCGTTGCGGTTGCGCTGATCTATCTGATCGCGCGCGGATGGGGGCGCTTGCTGCCGGGGCTTGCGCATTTGGGGATTGCGCCGGACGAACGCGCGGGACTGCATACGGCATGGCTTTATCTTTCGAACATCTGCGGCTCGGTTCTCGGCAGCGTGCTGACGGGGTTCGTTTTGATGGATGTTTGGGGGCTTGTGGACCTCTCTCAGGCGCTGGTTGCCGGGGGGTTTTTGTGCGCGGCCTTTCTTGCAGCGGCGGCGCCTCTTCCAAATAAACGCCTGTATATCGGTGGGGCTGCCCTTATGGGCGTTCTCGGCTATGCCCTTCTTCCGGCGGCAACGCCGCGAATTCTGGAAAAGCTTTTGTGGAAGGGTGGGCCGGAGGCGGCCTGGCCGTTCGAACAAGTTGTCGAAAACCGGGGCGGAATCCTTGCCGTCGACAGGCATTCCGCCGTGTATGGCAACGGAATTTACGACGGCATGTTCAATACGTCGATCCTTGACGATACAAACGGCATTTTGCGTCCTTATGCCCTCAGCTATTACAATGCTTCTCCGCGCGAGGTTCTTGAGATCGGCCTTGCCTCGGGGTCATGGGCCCAGATCCTCGCGAACGTTCCGGGCGTCGAGCATCTGACCATCGTCGAGATCAATCCCGGCTATTTGGACTTTATCGAAAACAGGCCGGAAGTTTCATCCCTGCTCAGCAATCCCAAAGTCAGCATTATTATCGACGACGGACGGCGGTGGCTTCGCTTGCATCCGGAAAAAAAGTTCGACGCTATTGTCTCAAACACAACTTACAATTTCCGGTCCAATGCGACGAACCTTCTTTCGGTCGAATTCCTTGAGCTTGTTAAAAAACACCTCAATCCCGGCGGGACGTTCTTTTATAACACCACGGATTCGGCGCGCGTTCAGCGCAC
>JAQUUS010000017.1 GCA_028693775.1 Alphaproteobacteria bacterium
CCGACGAAAAACTCGAGGACTTTACGAACGCCGCCAATGTGCTCTTGTGGAAACGCGGCATTCCGGATTTGGGACAGGTTGTCGTTTCAAATTCGGCCAAGGCTTATTCCCTCCCGGCCGAACCGGATAACGTTTACCGTTATTTCGAGTCTCCGGCCAATGTCGTCGAGAAGACGCGCGCAACGGTCTTTAGCCCCGTTCATTATACGTCGTTCGACAACTGGCTCGCTGTCGGCGCCGAACTGACAGGCCAGATCGCAACCGCCTTCGACGTCAAGCCGCAAGACATTGAGGTGTTTACCATCGAGAAAAGCCATGCTCCCCGCTTTATCGGCGGAAAATGGCAACATCAGCACGTTCTTTGATCGTCGGGACGCTCTCAGCCTTGCGGCTTCGCCATCTCTTCGGGCCGAACGAGGCGGTCGAAGTCTTCGGCGGACAATAGGCCCAGCGCGGATGCGGCTTCCTTGAGCGTCAGATTCTCCTCGTGCGCTTTCTTCGCGATTTTTGCGGCGTTGTCGTAGCCTACATGCGGATTGAGCGCCGTCACGAGCATCAGCGATTCCTGAAGCGATTTTTCGATGCGGCTTCGATTGGGTTCGATGCCCGCGATGCACTTGTCGGCGAAGCTTCGCGCCACATCGGACAGAAGGCGGATCGACTGGAGCACGTTGTAGACAATCACAGGCTTGAAGACGTTGAGCTCGAACTGGCCCCCTGCCCCCGCTATTGTGACCGCCGTGTGATTGCCCATCACTTGCGCGGCCACCATCGTGACGGCTTCGCACTGCGTGGGGTTCACCTTCCCCGGCATGATCGACGAGCCGGGTTCGTTTTCGGGCAGCGACAGCTCTCCTATTCCGCAACGCGGGCCGGAGCCCAGAAGCCGGATGTCGTTCGCAATCTTCATGAGGCTGGCCGCCAGCGTGTTGAGCATGCCGGACGTTTCGACCATCGCGTCGTGCGAGGCCAGCGCTTCGAATTTGTTGACTGCCGATACGAACGGTTTGCCGGTCAGCGTCGCGATGCGCGCGGCAAACGCTCCGGCAAAGCCTTTGGGAGCGTTGAGACCCGTGCCCACCGCCGTTCCGCCTTGCGCCAGCGGATAGAGATGCGGAAGGACGCTTCGCATGCGCTCGAGGCTCAGGCGCATTTGCTCGGCGTATCCGGAAAATTCCTGGCCCAGCGTTAGCGGCACGGCGTCTTGCAGGTGCGTTCTGCCGATCTTGACGATCTTGTCGAACGCGTCCGCTTTTGCTTGCAGCGCTTTTTGAAGGTGCTCGATCGAGGGCAGAAGCTCATTGCAGATTTGCAGGACCGCGGCGATGGGCATTGCTGTCGGGAAACTGTCGTTGGGACTCTGGCTTTAGTTGACGTGGTCGTTGGGGTGGACCGGCTTTTTGCTGCCCTTCTCGCCGCCCAGAATTTCGATGGCCCGGTTCGCGATCACTTCGTTCGCGTTCATGTTCGTTTGCGTGCCCGATCCCGTTTGCCATACGACCAGCGGAAATTCGCCGTCCCATTTCCCTTCCGCGACTTCCCCGGCCGCTTGCGCAATCGCTTCGCCAAGCTTCGCATCGAGCGTGCCCAAGCTCACGTTTACTTCCGCCGCCGCTTTTTTTAACAACCCCAGCGCGCGGATCACCGGCATCGGCATACGTTCGTCACCTATCCGGAAGTTGTTCAGGCTTCGCTCCGTTTGCGCGCCCCAGTAGCGTTCGGACGGTACTTCGACGGAACCCATTGAATCGGTTTCTTTTCGGATCATGGATGCCTCTTTTTCGCAATATTTTTTCACTAAATCTTCTCTTCGAGACTTTTACACCAAACGACGTTAACGAAACAGTATGTATTTGCCCTTATTATTCCTTTTTGGACACACGGCTCTGCCCTGAAACGCTTCGCTTTTATGCGTACCGATTCGGCAGTCTTGGTATGCAACTTTTGTCGCAGGAGTATCCTTTATGCAGGACATTCGCAGAATCATTTTCTCGGATGAGGAGCTGGGTTCCGCTTTCGAAGCCTATTCCAGAAAAACTCCCAATTTCCTCCCTCCGGGCAAAATCGTCTCATGCTCCACGCTCGTCGCTTCCGGTTCGGAATGCGCTGTCCTTGTCAGGATCGATACGTCCCAGGAATCCGGGCCAAAACAGCTCGAGCTCACGTTCCGCAATGCGAACGTTTTGCAGCCGCTCATTCTCTTCTGTCTCGAAAATAACGTGATGCTTCCGCGTCAGGGCCGCAAGTCTTTCTCCATTGTGGAAGGCAAGGCCTGCCTGATTATCGATTTGAATCTCGAATTCGATCTCGGCTCGGAAGAGGCTCCCATGCGCAGCGAGGATATTCCGGAAATCAAGTAGACTCGCTCGCTTCTCCTTTTCGCATTGCCCGCTCGGCCTCAATGCTGCGGCGGGCTTTGTTTTTGACGGGGCGGCGGTTCTTTCTTGACGCACCGCAAAAAATTCCACCCCATTTTAATCTGGACTTAGACGGTACACATTAGTAACGTCCTCCTCTCTTTGGAGGATTTATGCTTCGTTTGGGGAAACTCACAGATTATGCCGTTACGCTCCTTTCCCATATGGGACGGGAGGGCGAAACCGCTATGTGGGCCGCTTCGGATCTCTCGAAGAAATCCGGCTTGCCTATGCCGACCGTCGCCAAGGTTTTGAAGCTTTTGGCCAAGGCTCAGCTCGTTTTGGCACAGCGCGGCGCGACGGGCGGGTACAAGCTTACGCGCGCGCCTTCCAAAATTACCATTGCCGAGATTGTTGAGGCCATGGACGGGCCTATTGCCATTACGGACTGCTCGGGCGGCTCTCATGCAAAATGCCAGATCCATCGCCTTTGCCCGATGAGCTCGGGGTGGTCTGCTATCAACGAGGCTGTGCGAGACGCTCTTAACGACGTTTCTCTTGCACAGATGTTTGCGACGCCTCTTTTTGACGATGACGGCGCCAGAATTAAAAGGAAGCCGTAGCATGCCCGCAGATACCAAAGCTTTGGCCGCCAATCTGGCCGATCAGACTTACAAATACGGCTTTGTGACCGACATCGATCAGGAAACCGTTCCGGCCGGGCTGAACGAGGATGTCATTCGCCTGATCTCGGCCAAGAAAAACGAACCTTCGTGGCTGCTCGACTGGCGGCTCGCGGCTTATCGCAAGTGGCTTTCCATGACGGAGCCGCACTGGGCCAAGCTGAACTATCCGCCGGTCGATTATCAGGCGACTTCTTATTATTCGGCTCCAAAACAGAAAAACGGGCCGAAGTCTTTGGATGAGGTCGATCCGCAGATTCTCGAGACTTATGAGAAGCTCGGGATTCCTCTGCATGAACAGGAAATTCTGGCGGGGGTCAAACGGCGCGTCGCGGTGGATGCCGTTTTTGACAGCGTTTCGGTCGCGACGACTTACAGAAAAGAACTGGAATCTCACGGCATTGTTTTTTGTCCTATCTCGGAAGCCGTTTTGAATTATCCGGAGCTGGTCAGGAAATATCTGGGGTCGGTCGTTCCTGTTGCAGACAACTTTTTTGCCGCGCTTAACTCGGCTGTTTTTACGGACGGGTCGTTCGTTTTTATTCCGAAGGGCGTTCGGTGCCCTATGGAGCTTTCATCCTATTTTCGCATCAATGCGGAAAATACGGGGCAGTTCGAGCGTACGCTCATTGTTGCGGAGGAAGGCGCTTCGGTCAGCTATCTGGAAGGCTGTACGGCGCCTAAGCGCGACGAACATCAACTTCATGCCGCTGTGGTCGAACTTGTCGCGCTCGATGACGCTTTTATTAAATATTCGACCGTGCAGAACTGGTATCCCGGAGACAAGGACGGACGCGGCGGGATTTTCAACTTCGTGACAAAGCGCGGATTGTGCAAGGGGCACAGGTCGAAAATTTCGTGGACGCAGGTTGAGACGGGATCGGCCATTACGTGGAAGTATCCGAGCTGCGTGCTTCAGGGCGACGAGTCGGTGGGCGAGTTCTATTCGGTCGCCGTGACCAACAACTGCCAGCAGGCCGATACCGGCACCAAGATGATTCATGTCGGGAAGAATACCAAGTCGACCATCGTTTCGAAGGGCATCAGCGCGGGGCGGTCGCAGAATACCTATCGCGGGCTTGTGAAGATTTTGCGCTCGGCTTCGGGCGCGCGGAACAGGACGCAGTGCGACAGCCTTCTTGTCGGCGACGCGTGCGGAGCTCATACCGTTCCTTATATTGAATCGCGGCAGCCTAAATCGCGCGTCGAGCACGAGGCTACGACGTCGAAGGTCAGCGACGATCAGCTTTTCTACTGCCGCCAGCGCGGACTGAGCGTCGAGGAAGCCATGGCTCTGATCGTCAACGGTTTCTGCAAAGAGGTTTTGCAGGAACTGCCCATGGAATTCGCCGTCGAGGCTCAGAAGCTCGTCGGCCTCAGCCTCGAAGGGAGCGTGGGATGACTTTGCCTAAGCCTTCTCTTTTCCTGCCTTATCGCGCAACGCGCGGCAAGGGTATCGCCGTGATGGTTCCCGTGCTTTTGGCCAATATGGTTTTCATGACCTGGCTGATTGTCGTTTATTTTCCGGAATTCAACGCCGGGGGCACGTTTAGCAATCCGGCTACGACTTATCTTGTGGCTGCCGCGTTTGTCGTTTTCGACCTTGTGGGAATTTACGTTCTTATCGCTTATGCAAAACCCGCTCATATCGAAATCTCACGCACGGGGGTTACGCTCACGCCTATGCCTATTCTCGGCTTTTCGTTCGGGACGGCAACTTCGATCAGTATGTCGGAGTTTACGGGCGTGCGCATCGAGACGTTCAGCTCGAAGCCCGTGTCCAACGCTTATGCCGTTTTGATCGGGAAATCGGAGAAGACGAACGTCATTATAGATACGCCGCGCGGGGTAACGCCTCAGGAATTTGCCGGGCAACTCGCCACTACGCTGCATTTGGAGGTTAGGGACTGATGCTTGAAATTAAAAATCTGCACGCGTCGATCGGAGACAAGGAAATCCTGAAGGGTATCGATCTGACGGTTCCGAAGGGTCAGGTGCATGCCGTTATGGGACCTAACGGGTCGGGCAAGAGCACGCTTTCTTACGTTCTCTCGGGACGCGCGGGATATGAGGTGACCGAAGGGTCCGCGACTTGGAACGGGAAGGATTTGCTGGCACTCACGCCCGAAGAACGCGCGGCTGCGGGGGTTTTTCTGGCCATGCAGTATCCGGTCGAAATTCCCGGCGTGAGCACCATGACGTTTTTGAAGACGGCTTTGAATGCCGTTCGCAAGGCACGCGGCGAAAGCGAACTGGATGCCATGCAGATGCTCAAGCTTTTGCGCGGCAAGGCCAAGACCATCGGGCTCAGCGAAGACATGCTGAAGAGATCGGTCAATGTCGGGTTTTCGGGCGGCGAGAAAAAACGCAACGAGGTTTTGCAGATGGCCGTTCTGGAGCCTTCCTTGTGCATTCTCGATGAGACGGACAGCGGGCTCGATATCGACGCGCTGAAAATCGTGGCGGATGGCGTGAACGCTTTGCGCTCGCCGGAACGCTCGATGCTGGTCATTACGCATTATCAGCGGCTTCTGGATTATATCGCGCCGGACGCAGTGCATGTTCTGGCTTATGGGAAAATCCGCAGAAGCGGCGGGCCGGAACTCGCGCACGAGCTTGAGGAAAAAGGGTATATCGAATTTTCTGGAGACAAGAAGTGACGAGGAAGAACTATTTATTCTGGGACTGGAACTGCACGCTTTTGAACGATGCGGAAACAATTTTGGCTTGCGTGAATTATTCGCTCTCGCAATGGCGCACCGTGCCCGTCACGATGGATCAGTTCAGGGAAATACAGTCGACCTCCCTGCCCGAGCTTTACCGGCTCGCGGGCGTTCCGGACGAATTTCTTGATGACGCCGTTCGGCTTGAGCGCGATATTTTTCATGACCGCTACGAAACTTTGGCCGATGCCGTTCCTTTGCGCGCGGGCGCGGCGGAGCTGCTTCGCTCGCTCAAGGCCTCAGATGCAGCCAACGTTATTGTGAGCAATCATATCGCGGATCAGATTGCGCGGCTTTTGAAGGCTCATAACATTGACGGGTATTTTGACGATCTGCTCGCTTTTCCGAGCCGCAATTTGCAGTTTCGCGAGAAGACCAAGAGCCAGCGGCTTCGCGATTATATCAACGATAACGCCGTCGATCCGCACAGGGCCGTGATTGTCGGCGATACAACCGAGGAAATCGAGGTCGCACGGCAGTTCGGCTTCGACAGCATCGCCATCACGGGCGGGCTGGCTTCGGTAGATCGGCTGCGCGCGGCGGGGCCGGATCATTTGGTGCATTCGCTGGACGAAATCGCTTCCATTCTTAAATCGAAAGGCTTTGTCGGATGAGAGCCGTGGACAAATTCATCGTTTGGGACTGGAACGGCACGTTGCAGGACGATTTGCCGATCTCGCTCGCCGTCGTCAATCAGAACATGCGCACGCTCGGAAGGCCGCCGGTGGATGCGGATACCTATCGCGACTGCTTCGATGTGCCGATCTCGCGCATGTATAAAAATCTCGGCGTGAGCGATAACGAACTTTCGCGCTTTTTGGATCGCATGCAGGACGAGTATCTTCGCATTTACGACGATATGGTCGCTTCGGCCGGGTTCAAAAAGGGCGCGGTGGAGGCTATCGATTTTGCGTCCGCTCACGGCGTTTCGCATGTTGTTTTGAGCAATCATTTGAAGGACGCCGTTCTCAAGGATCTGACGCGGCTTAAGAAGCTCGAGGCTTTTCGCGACGTTCTGGCGTGGCCGGATCAGAAAACGCAGTTCTCGCACTCGAAGGGAATTTTTCTGGCTTCCTATATGATGCAGCATTCTCTCTCCGGCAAAAACGGCATGATTGTCGGCGATACAGAAGAGGAAGTCAGAATTTCGCGCTCGCTCGGGCTTGTGAGCGTCGCGGTGATGGACGGGTATAGCTCGCGAGCTGTTTTGGAAAAGGCCAAGCCCGATTATTTGATCGAGGATTTGACGGAATTGAAACCCATCCTCAGGCAAAGGGGGTTTGCGGCATGACCCTCGCCTCTTTTATCGAACGCAGCAGGCGCGAGCCGGAGGACTGGAAGTATACCGATCTGGACAAGCTTCTGGCCCGGACTCCCTGCGAAGCCGTTGCGCCCGTGCGCTGCCGCAAGGGCAAGAAAAGCGACAGGGCCAAGCTGGTTTTTGTTAACGGCGTTTGGAAGCCGGAGCTTTCGTCTTTTGGGACCGCGCCGTCCTGCTTGCTGCTGGGCGATCTGGAGTCCGGGTATGCGCTGACTTTGGGCGAGCAGACCTGCCTTGTGACTCAGCCGATCGAGCTTGTTTTTATTTCCGACGAAGACGCGCCCGGGGAAATCGCTTTGAAGTTCTCCGTCGATGTGGGGAAGAACGGGCGGTTGACGCTTTTGGAAAACTATTTATCGACCGTTCCGGCAACGACGGTCGAAACGCAGGTTGCGTTGCAGGAACATTCGAAGTTCGTTCATGGCAAGATCGTTCGGGGGGGCGTTCATCTTGCCTCTCATGACATTCATGCGGCGGCGGGAAGTTTTTATAGCAACTTTTCGCTTATTCGCGGGGGGTGCCCGGCGCGGAACGAGATCGGCGTTTCGCTGGATGGCGAGGAAGCTCAGGCGTCGATTGACGGCGTTATGCTTCTTCGCGGGAAAGATCATGCCGATACGACGGCGAAAGTTTCTCATAACGCCCCGATGGGGACCAGCAGGCAATCTTACAGGACCGTGTTGGACGACGGGGCGCGCGGCGTTTTCAAGGGCAGGATCCATGTGGCTCCGGGGGCTCAGAAAAGCGACGGCTATCAGTTGAGCCGCGCTTTGCTTCTTTCGGACAGGGCCGAGATGGATGCGAAGCCGGAGCTTGAGATTTATGCAGACGACGTCAAATGCAGCCATGGGAGCGCTATTGGCGATCTGGATGAAAATGCGATGTTCTATTTGCGCTCGCGCGGGCTTTCGGAGGAACAGGCGCGCGGGTTGCTGATCGAGGGGTTTGTTTCGGAAATGCTGGAGAGCGTCAGGGTTCCTCTGTGGCGCGACGTTTTTGCAAAAGAGATCAAGGCTTGGACATCATGACTTACGACGTCGAAACATATCGCAAGGATTTTCCGGCGCTCGCGCAGGAGATTCACGGGCATCCGCTGGCCTATCTGGATACTGCGGCAAGCGCTTTGAAACCGAGGGCCGTGATCGATGCCATGTCGCGGTTTCTTGAACGCGATTATGCGAACATTCATCGCGGCGTGCATGAGCTCAGCCAGCGCTCGACAGATATGTATGAGGCTGTGCGGCCCATGATCCGGGATTTTATCAGTGCCGGACGCGAAGAAGAGATTGTGTTTACGCACGGCGCGACGGACGCCGCGAACCTTGTGGCGCAGGCCTGGGGGCGCACGTTTCTCAAGACCGGGGATGAGATTGTCATTACCGCGCTTGAGCATCATGCGAACATTGTGCCCTGGCAGCTGTTGCGCGAGCAGATCGGAATTGTTTTGCGCGTCGTTCCGGTGACGCCGGAAGGCGAGGTTCGGATCGAGGACGTGAAGGCAGCTTTGTCGGACAGGACACGGCTCGTTGCTTTTGCCCATGTGTCGAATGTGCTGGGGACCATTTTGCCTGCGAAGGAAATCGCCGCGCTGGCGCATGATGCGGGGGCGCTTGTTTTTGTGGACGGGGCGCAGTCGATTAGCCATTTGCCTGTGGATGTGCGCGATATCGATGCGGACTTTTTTGTCTTTTCGGGACACAAGATTTATGGGCCGACCGGGATCGGCGCTCTTTATGCGAAACAGAAAATTCTCGAGTCCATGCCTCCGTATCAGGGCGGCGGGGATATGATCGCTTCGGTGACGTTTGAGAAAACGACGTTCAAGGATCCCCCTTTCAGGTTCGAGGCAGGGACGCCTCCGATTGCGGAAGTCGTCGGGCTGGGCGCGGCGCTGCGGTATGTTTCGGAAATCGGCATGGACAATATCGCCGCTCACGAAGACGAAATTCTGCGCTACGCCACAGAGGCCCTTTCGGGGATCGAGGGGGTGCGCATTGTGGGCACGGCGAAGAATAAATCGGGCATTGTCTCTTTTATTATGGAGCACGCGCACCCACATGACATAGGGACCGTTCTCGACAGAAGCGGCGTTGCCATTCGCGCGGGGCATCATTGCGCTCAGCCGCTGATGGAGCATTTGGGGCTGACGGCGACGGCGCGCGCGTCGTTCGGGCTTTATACGAACAAGGCCGATATCGACGCTCTTGCGGCGGCGGTTCGGAAAGTGAGGGAGATTTTTGGATGAGCGACGACCTTCGCGATCTTTATCAGGATTTGATCCTCGATCACGGCAAGAGTCCGCGCAATTTTCGCGTCATCGAGGGCGCGAACCATGAGGCGCTGGGACACAACCCTCTTTGCGGGGACAAGATCAATCTTTATGCCTCGATTGACGATGCGGGCGTTATTCGCGACGTTTCGTTTCAGGGAACGGGGTGCGCGATCTCGGTTGCTTCGGCGTCGATGATGACAGAGATGCTTAAGGGCAAGACGTTGCAGGAGGCGGAAAAGCTTTTTGAATATCTGCATGCGTCGTGCACGGGCAAGAACGCCGACGAGGCCGGACTGGACGAGGATGCTGTGGACCGCATCAAGGCGCTTTCGGGCGTGCGCGACTACCCTGTTCGCGTGAAGTGCGCGACGCTGGCGTGGCATACGTTGCAGGCCGCTCTTAAAGACAAAAAGAACGTTTCGACGGAATAGAAAATGGATGCATCGGACGTACAGGCTGAAAAAACGCCTCTGGAACCCGCACCGTTCGGCGAGCGCGTGGTCGAACAGCTCAAGACCATTTACGACCCGGAGATCCCGGTCAATATTTACGATCTTGGACTTATTTATAACGTCAGGATCGATCCGGCAGACGGCGGCGCGTTCGATGTGACGGTCGATATGACATTGACCTCGCCCAGTTGCCCTATTGCGGAGGAGCTTCCGATCTTTGCGCGGCAGGCCGTCGAGGAGCTTGCGGAAGCAAGGACTGTCGTCGTTAACCTTGTGTGGGACCCGCCATGGGACCGCTCGCGGATGAGCGACGAGGCTCGTATGCAGCTCGATATGTTTTAAGCGAACCGGGCGTTCTCTTTCCTGAAATTATTTATGGTTAATGCCATGCGACGCATGGACGATTTCAACCGCGCGGTGTAGACTCAATCCTGAATTGAAAGGGAGATATTATCATGGACGAACTTGAAAGAGCCGTGAAGAAAAAAGAGGCACAGGGCCCCCGGAACTTTATTCAGCGAATGGAAGATGCGAAAAAGGCCGATAAGGACATAGACAAAATCATTCATCGGGAATTGCGTCTCACAGAGATCAACGTCGCAGCCATCAATGCGCTGCATGAGATCAAGCCTTACTATTATCCGAGCGCGAGCGTTGTCAGAGGTTACGACAGCTGCTGGCCGGATACTGCCGAGGAATATTCGGCATGGCAAGGCCACAAGGTGGAAGCCCGTTTTTCGGAACGCTGCCCTCCGGACGCCATCGCTTATATGACTGAACTGCTCGCGCCTTATGGCTGCGTTGTGGAAAACCACGGGAAATGGGACTACGGAACAAAGACGGTCATTGTCGGACGCGGCTTTGCAAACCCCGAATTGACGCAGCGCCTCGCTACGGAATTTCAGGAAGAAGTCGCGGCTCCAGACTTTCCAAAAAATCTCGGCAACAGAAGGCCTGCGGCACCCGCGTGCGAACCAGGGAAATAACGTCTCCCGGATACTCTCTGTAGAATTGGGGGAGCGCAGAAATGCGCTCCCTTTTTTTCGCATCGCAGCACAAAAACCCATTAAAACTTTGCTTTTTATTAAGAGAGGCGCTTTTATGGTGCCGCTTGTCGCCGATTGCGTGAATGGGCAACGCGTCTTTCGATGCTTCTTTTTTCTGCGGCGCGCGTTTTCTTTTTACTCAATCGCCCCGGTTCCTTTCTCTTTTCTTATCGGACACACTCCAGCCATGAAAAACAAAGATATCCTTCTTGCCGATTATAACGTTCCCGCTTTTCTCGTTTCGCAGGCCGATCTCGATGTCGATATTCGCAAGGATCTCGCCACGATTTCTTCGAAGCTCAAAGTTCGCCGCAATCCGAAGTCGGCCGAAAAAACCGCGCCGCTGTTTTTGAACGGCGAAGAGCTTTCGCTGATCAGCGTTGCCGTCAACGGACGCGCACTCAAAAAATCCGAATACAAGCTCACGCCCCACGGGCTTACCGTTCCCAGCATGCCGGACAAGGCTTCGGTCGAGATCGTTTGCGCGCACGATCCTTACAAGAATACCGCTCTCTCGGGATTCTATGCTTCGGGGCCCATGCTTTCGACGCAGTGCGAGCCTGAGGGGTTCAGGCGTATCACGTTCTATCCCGACAGGCCCGATGTGATGGCGAAGTTCCGCGTCACGCTCCATGCCGACAAGAAGCTTTATCCTGTTTTGCTGGCTAACGGCAACCTCACAAAATCAGGCGCGGAATCCGGCGGTCGCCATTTCGCCGTTTGGGAAGATCCGTTTCCGAAGCCCTCCTATCTCTTCGCCATGGTCGCGGGCAAGCTCGACAAGCGCACCTCGCGCGTCAGGACCAAATCGGGACGCAACGTTTTGATCGAGATTTATGTCGAACCCGGACGGACCGGCGAGACGGATTTCGCGCTCGACGCCATCAAGAAGGCCATGAAGTGGGACGAGAAACGGTTTGGCCTCGAATACGATCTCGACCGCTTTATGATGCTCGCGACGCCCTTCTTCAATATGGGCGCGATGGAAAACAAGGGGTTGAATATTTTTAACGACACTTGCGTTCTCGGGCGTACGGAAACCGCGACGGATGCGACCATCTCGTTTATCGAGCGCGTCGTGGCTCATGAGTATTTCCATAACTGGACCGGCGACCGCATCACTTGCCGCGACTGGTTCCAACTCAGCCTCAAGGAAGGCCTTACCGTTTTCCGCGAACAGGAATATATGGGCGATGCGCACTCCATTCCCGTCGAGCGCCTCGACAATGTGCGCGATTTGCGCAGCCGACAGTTCGCAGAGGATGCGGGCGCTTTGGCTCATGCCGTGAGGCCCGATCATTATCAGGCCATCGACAACTTCTATACCGCCACCGTTTACGACAAGGGCGCGGAAGTCTTGCGCATGATTCAGACGCTGGTGGGCCGCAAGGGCTTCGACAAGGGCATGGCTCTTTATGTCAAGCGCCACGACGGACAGGCTGTGACGTGCGAGGATTTCGTCAAGGCCATGAGCGATGCGAACAAGATTGATCTGTCGCAATTCCTTCTCTGGTACAAGCAGGCGGGCACGCCCGTTCTGGACGTTACCGGCGACTATGACGACAAGAAGAAGACCTTTACACTCAAGATCCGGCAATCGTGCAAGCCGACTCCGGGACAGCCAACCAAAAAACCTTTGCACATTCCTTTTGCCGTCGGACTTCTGGATCACAACGGGAAGGATTTGATCGGCACGCGCGTTCTTTCGCTCAAGAAGGCCGTGGAGACCTTTACCTTCAAAAACATCAAGTCCAGGCCCGTGCCTTCGCTGCTGCGCGAGTTCTCGGCGCCCGTCAGGCTCAGCTATCCC
>JAQUUS010000269.1 GCA_028693775.1 Alphaproteobacteria bacterium
ATCCTGCGTATCCAACAACATGGGCGGAAAACACTTTTCCGTCCGTGTTGTTATCGCATGATTCTTTTACGGGAATGCCTTGCCTGCCGAACCGTAGCTCGCGCAATGTTGGTTTATGTAGCTGGCTTGCCGAGCCGTAGCTCGCGCAGCGGCAAGAGCCCGCCTTCGCCCTGAAAGGGCTACGGCGCGCAGCCTTCCCTCGCTGCGCGAGCGAAGGCTGGTGGGCCCGGCAGGATTCGAACCTGCGACAACACCGTTATGAGCGGTGCGTTCTAACCGCTGAACTACAGGCCCGGTTAGAAAAACGGCTTAGGGATAACAAATATTTATCCCAACGTCCAAGGATTTGAATGGCTTTCGCCAGACAATCAGCCTTTGGCGCCTTTAACCTTGGCAACCGCTTTCCAACCGATGTCGCGGCGATAATAGCCTTCCGGCCAGTCAATCGCGTCTACCGCTTCATACGCTTTCCGCTGCGCTTCGACGATATCCGAACCCGTCGCCGTTACACACAGGACACGGCCTCCGTTCGCCGTCAGCTCGCCCGCCTGGTTCCTTAGCGTCGCAGAGTGATAGACCGTTACATCGGGGATCGCTTGCGCGCGATCCATGCCACGGATGACGCTGCCTTTGAGGTAGTTGCTCGGATAACCCTCCGCCGCCATTATCACGCTCAGCGACGCCCCCGCCTCCCATTGGCTCTCGACGCCCAGCAATCGGCCGCACGCGCAGGAATAGAGCAGCTCAAGCAAATCCGACTTTAAAAGCGGCAACATGGCTTCGGTTTCAGGATCGCCGAAACGCGCGTTGTATTCGATCAGCCTCGGCCCGGTTTTGGTCATCATCAGACCCGCGTACAACATGCCCGTAAACGGACGGCCCATGTTTTTCAACTCTTCAACCGTCGGGTCGATGATTTCTTTCATGATGCGCTTGCGCATCGCTTCGTCGATCATCGGCGCGGGAGAATAGGCCCCCATCCCGCCCGTGTTCGGGCCTTTGTCGCCGTCGTTCAGCGCCTTGTGATCTTGGGCCGTGCAGAAAAAGCGCGCGCGCTCGCCGTCGCAGAGCGCAAAGAAACTCGCTTCTTCGCCGCTCATGAAATCTTCGATCACAACTTCCGTTCCGGATTCTCCGAAGACCTTATCCACCATCGCAGCATCCACCGCGGCCAGGGCGTCCTCGATGGTCAGCGCGATCGTCACGCCCTTGCCTTCCGCAAGGCCGTTCGCTTTCACGACGATGGGCGGACGCTGCTCTTCTACATACTTCCGCGCAGCTTCCACATCCGTAAAACGCTTGTAGCTCGCTGTCGGAACACCCGCTCTGTCGCACAGATCCTTCATGAAGCCCTTGGAGCTTTCGATCTCCGCCGCGAGCTTTTTGGGGCCGAAGCACGGAACGCCGATGCTCTCAAGCTCATCCGCAAGGCCCAGCGCAAGCGCTATTTCAGGCCCGATAATCACAAAGCCGATTTCCTTCTCCTTGACCGCCGCCACCATCCGGTGGGTGTCTTCGGCTATGATCGGCAGGCATTCCGCCACTTCGGCGATCCCGGCGTTGCCCGGCGCGCAATAGAGCTTGTCGCATAACGGCGATTTCGCGACGGCTTTGCAAATGGCATGCTCGCGTCCGCCTTTTCCGACAACAAGAACCTTCATGTGTATCCTCCTTAAAGTAAAAGAAATATATTCTCAGTTCCGCGCATGCGTGATTGTGAAGTTCTGGACTCCCTTGGCGAACTTCAACGCATCGCTCAACCTCACTAGCGTACCTTCTTTTCCGCGCGATACGGCCACGAAACGCCACTCGGACTGCCCCTCGCGCATGCTGATCGCAAATGAGCCGGACGCGATTTCGTATCCTTGCGAATGGATCAGTCTATAGATTTCGTCTTCCGTCAGCGTTGAAAACTGGTCGAAGTGCATCGACACCGCGACCGCGTGCCTTGTGGGCAGGAACAACTCGATTTTTCCGCCCCACATCATGAAAATCGTCGACAAAATCGCGAGCACCACCGCCGCAGGATAAAAGCCGATGCCCGTCAGCACGCCGACCGTCGCCACGGACCATATCGACGCTGCCGTCGTCAGGCCGCTGATGTTGAGCCCGTCGCGCATGATCACGCCCGCGCCCAGAAAGCCGATGCCCGTTGTGATGCCCTGCACCACACGGCTCGGATCGAGGAATTTCATGTAATCGGACGACTGACCGCCGAACCAGAATTCGGGATGCGCGCAGATCACAACCAGCGCCGCAGACGACATGCAGACAAGGCCATAGGTGCGCATACCCGCCGCACGACCTCTGTACGAACGCTCGTATCCGACCAACAGACCCAAAAACAGGGCGATGATGATATTTAACCCGGCGCTGAAATTGGCGCTCAGTTGGCCCGAGGCCGCATAGTTCAGCAAAACATCCGCAACAGACTGACTCATGGGGGGTATCTCCGAATCGTCTCGCAAAAAGGGCTGGTTCTTCCCAAGTTAACCCAAAAAAGGTTCAACGGCTACGGATTCGTTGAGTTCTTCGACATATCTTCTCGCAATCCGTAAAAACGCCGACTAAAGTACAGCTTTCCGCCGCATGGATAGTTACGCGATGTTCCTCTCCCATACATATATATTGGCGTTGCGTTTTGCTTTCGGTTTTGTTCTGGGCGCCGTTTTCGGGAGTTTCGGGACCATGCTGGCCTACAGGCTTCCGCGCGGGCTTTCGATTGTCAGGCCACGCTCTCATTGCACTTCCTGCGGGACAACC
>JAQUUS010000018.1 GCA_028693775.1 Alphaproteobacteria bacterium
GAACGTTCTCGGCAAAATGGCGCTGACGGCGCTTGCCCTGGTTGGCGGCGCGTCTGTTGGGCGCGAAGGTCCGACCGTGCAGGTGGGCGCGGGTTTGCTTTACCTTGCCGGCATTCACGGAAGGATCGACGCAGGCCTTTGCCGTAGCCTGATTCTGGCCGGCGCTGCGGCGGGAGTCGCCGCAGCCTTCAATACGCCCTTGGCGGGGATTGTGTTTGCCATTGAGGAAATGGCGCGCGCCTTCGAGCAAAAGCACAACAGCGTCGTTTTGACGGCGATCATCTTTGCGGGCGCATCCTCGCTTTCGATTTTAGGCAACTATAGCTACTTTGGATATGCCAACGGGAATTTTGTTTTATCGCGCGATTTTCTGGCCATCATGGCGCTTGGCGTTGGCGGCGGCGTTCTAGGCGGCGTGTTTTCCCGCTTGCTCGTGGACGGCGGTGCACGTTTTTATAATTTCTGTAGAACGAATGGGCTTGGCCATCCTGCCGTGTTCGGGGCGGTTTGCGGGCTCACGATTGCGCTTCTCGGACTGGCGACGCACGATGCGACTTATGGGTCCGGATATATGCAAGCCAAGGCTTTCCTCTATGGGCAGGCCCACGGATCGTGGCTTTATACGATTGCAAAAATGTTTGCGACAGCCATTTCGGGGTTCAGCGGAATGCCGGGCGGTATTTTCTCGCCGAGCCTTTCGGTGGGGGCCGCTCTCGGCGCATCGTCGGCGTCGTGGTTCCCAATGACGCCTGTGGAAGGAATGGTGATTTTGGGCATGACCGCCTATTTTGCCGGAGTAACCCAGGCGCCAATCACCGCGTTCATCATCGTTCTAGAAATCACGGGAGGCGAGTCCCTTCCTGTGCCGTTGATTGCGACGGCCGTTATCGCGGCGCGCCTGAGCCGTCGGATTTGCCCCGTCTCCCTGTACCATGCGCTGGCAAAGGATTTTGTAAATCAGGTCAAACGGGATTTTCCCCGTCGACCGGCCAAACCCGCTCCTACGGCAGTTTGAGCAGTTTTTTCAGCGAAGGCTTGAACGTCAATCCCTGAACGAGGATCGAGAACAAGACGACCATATAAGTCAGGGATACGAGAATGTTTTTCTCGGGACCTTCGGGAAGCGACAGGGCCATGGCGACGGGAAGGCCGCCGCGCAAACCGCCCCATGTAAGAAGGAAGATGTTTCCTTTCTCACCGCGCTTGCTGAGCCTGAAAAGAACCGTCGGTGCGGCGATGCTTACAAAACGCCCGATCAGTGTCGCAGCGATAGCGACAAGCCCCAGCGCAACGTAGGTCCCGGTTACGCTGATGGCGATGATCTCAAGGCCTATCAAAACAAACAGAACGGCATTGAGGATTTCGTCAATAAGCTCCCAAAAGAGGTCCAGCCGTTCGCGTGTCCTTTGGGACATGCCGAAAAGCCGTCCGTGATTGCCGATAAAAAGCCCGGCGGTTACCATGAAAATAGGCGCCGAAACGTGCGCGTGCTCGGCCAGAACGTAGCCGCCTGTCACAAGGGCAAGGGTCAGCAGAACTTCGACCTTGTATTCGTCGATGGATTTCAGCATGCGGTAGGTGATCCAGCCGAAGAAAAGCCCTAGCGCGGCGCCGCCGATAACTTCGTCGAGGAAAAGAAGAATGGTGTCCGTCGGAGTCGAGCCGTGCGCGTTCGTGAGTAGGCCGAGAATTGTCATGAAGGCGACGACGCCGATGCCGTCGTTAAAGAGGCTTTCGCCGCCAATCTTGGTGTACAGCTGTTTGGAGATGCCCGCATCCTTGAGGATAGCCAAAACGGCGATAGGATCCGTCGGGGCAATGAGTGCGCCAAACAAGAGCGCATGAAGATAAGATATGTTCAGCCCAAAGGCGCCCGCAGCGGTCCACACGAACGTGCCTGTAACGACAGTGGCGATCATCACGCCAACGGTCGCAAGAATGGCGACGGGTTTTTTGACGCTTTTCAGATCTGCGAGATCGATGTGCAGCGCGCCAGCAAAAAGAAGGAAAGACAGCATTCCGTGTAGCAAAACGCCCGGAAAGTCGATCCGGCCGACGAATGAATCGATGGTGTTCGGATCGAGAACGCCCGTTTTGCTCAAAAAAGTTGCGATGAGAGTTCCCGCGACGGACAGTCCCATAAGCCCCACAGTCGAAGAAAGCTTGAGATACCTGTAGTTAAGGTAGCCGCATAAAGCGGTCATCGTCATGATGATCGCAATAATTTCAAAAACGCTCATAAAGGTTCCTTCCGTCTACCGGTCTGCTTGTTGTTTCAGCCAGTCGCGTACAGATTGGGGGGATTCAAAACGGTCTCCATCGTATTCGCTTCCGACCCAAACGCCAACGCCGCCGTTTTGGCGACAGAAATCTATCGCATCGGCGTCGACGGCGTCGTCGCCGATAAAAACGAGGGTTCGTCCGGAAAAAGGAGCGTTTTGCAAAAAGCGCCGCAAGGCAAAGACCTTGTCTCGTCCAAGCAAGGCGATTTCAAAAACCATCTTGCCTTCGACGAGGCTCAGTTTATCGCAAAACGGAGCTAAAAGTTCGTTCAGCTGTTTACTCAGAAAGGGCTTTGCCTTTGGCGCTTTGCGGTAATGAACGGCCAGAGAATAAGTTTTATCTTCGATAATGACCCCCGGAATGTCCGCGAAGGCGGCTTTTATTCCCGTCGAGAGAGCGTCAGGAAGAGGATCGGCCGTTTCGATGTTGCTGTTTGCAGAAAGCCGTAATTCTGCGCCGTGAGACCCCGCAGCAGGAAGTTTGAGGGGGCGGAAAAGATCGTCGACATTCGCAAGGCTGCGGCCGGTGATCAAGGCCAGCGCGCCGTTCATCTTCTTCGATAGCCGTTCGAGCGTCTGAAGCAATGACGGTGGCACAATCACGCTTTGCGGCGTTTCGGCGATGTCGAGAAGCGTGCCGTCAATGTCGAGAAACAGCGCGTCGTTGTGGACATTCAGCTGCATCGGCCTCTAAACCTTGGGAAGCCACCCAAGCGGCCTTTCCATATCCAGCGGGAACCCGAGCTTCTGATGAACCTTGTGCTTTTCGGCAGGGGATAACGCTTTCCACCAGTTCACAATCTCGGACATGTCATAGTGCGACTTGGCTTCCGGCGGCGGCATTTCGCCAGCTTTCAGATATTCTCCGTTCCAGTTCGACACATAGTTGAGGGTCGTTGGGCCGTTAACGGCAAATTTCAGCTTCTGGTAAACCAGCAATCCATAATAAACGCGGTCGCAAATCTTGGCCAGAACGGGCCCTTGCATCATATATTGGGAAATCGTGTGAAAAGCGCCCGGCAGCAGGAAAAAGCAATTGCGGTCCACATGCTGTTCGACGGGTTCTTCTTCGATGGGAACGATTTCGCCGCCCAAATTCACGAAGCGCCGTTTACAGACGACAAAGTCGATGCCCGGATTGTTTTCCGCCGTTTCGAGACAGGCCGCCATATGGCCGGGATCGAGATAGCAGTCGGCATCGAGGAAATAGATCGCATCGCAGCCATCTGCGATAGCCTGCATCGCGCCCAGCGTCAGAGGCGTGTTGCCCATATCCTTGTGCGGAAAGTCGAGAACCATATGGCGTCTGATTCCCGCCGTGTCGATCCAGCTTTGCGGAAAACCATCCGACACGAGATAGTGATGAATCTCGGCCTTCTTCGTTTCCGACGCGAAGGCTTGTTTTTTGACGCTATCGATGCAGGCGAGGATCGTCGATTGGGGCTCTTTAAAATAAGGGGTAACGACGCCTATCCTTTTTATCATTTTTCTTTCCTTTTCGAGGGCCATCCTATGAGATTCTGAAGAGGATTTAAGCTCTTTTTCTCTGAAATATCGTCTGCGGCGCGGTCGCTTCTGTCTCCGGGGAGATTGATAACGGACGGCGAAAGATTTTCGCTGTATGTCCGGTCGACGAGCGTCTCGATGTGCTTGCGTTTGCGGATGCGGGCGGCATCGAACAGGATGCGGGCGGCCCAGTAGAAAACGTTATTGTCGCTGACGATTTCGCGCATCAGTCGCATGCGTTCTTTTTGTTCGGGCTTGGGCATCAACAAGGCGCGATTGATGGCGTCGGCCATGCCTTTGTTGTCGTAAGGATTGACCAAAAGCGCTTCCGGCAATTCTTTCGAAGCGCCTGCAAACGAACTGAGGATAAGCACGCCGGTTTCGTTTTCGCGCGAGGCGACGAATTCTTTTGCGACGAGGTTCATGCCGTCATGAAGGCTGCTGACGACGCAAACGTCTGCGGCGCGGAAGAGCCTGAACACTTCGTCGAACTCATGATGCTGGATGATAAGAACGATCGGCTTGTAAGAGCCGGTCCCGAATTCCTTATTGATTTCTTCCGCCAGTTCAAGGGCGTCGTGCTGAATGTCTTTATAGGCGGCCAAACGGCTCCGCGTCGGCGCCGCAGCCTGAATGAACGTAAATTTACCGCGCCATTCCGGATGATTTTGCAGCAGATAGCGAATGGCCTGAAAGCGGTCGAGCAACCCCTTTGTATAATCGAAGCGTTCGACGCCAACGCCGATCAGGGCGTTTTCGGGCAGGTCGTATTGTTTCAGAATTTCTGCACGGCAGTCGGCTGAGTTCGGAACCTCGCTTAGTCCTGCGGGCGGCCATGCGATGGAAATGGGGTAGGGGCGAACGAGCGTCGATTGTCCCTCGATGGTGATCATCGGTTGTTCGCGATCGATATGGCTTTCGAGGAACCGCTCGACGGTATCGAGGAAGTTCTGGCAATGGAACTGGGTGTGGAATCCCAGAATGGAGCTCCCCAAAAGGCCCCTCAAAATTTCTTCGCGCCACGGGCAGATGCTGAAAACTTCCGGATTGGGCCAGGGAATATGCCAGAACGTCAGGATCGTGGCGTCGGGAAGCCGTTCGCGGATATAGAGGGGAAGCAGGGCAAAATGATAGTCCTGCACCAGAACGACGGGATTCTTGCTTTTCGCCTGTTCGACGATGGCGTCCGCGAATTTGCGATTGACGTCTTTGTAGGCCTGCCAGTCCGATTCCCTGAACGTCGGGCGGACAAACGCAATATGGCACAAAGGCCACAAGCCCTCGTTGGCAAGGCCATAATAATATCCGTCTTCGTCTTCCTGAGTCAGCCAGATGCGGCGCAATGTGTATTCGGGCTTTTCCGGAGGAACGGCGATGCAGTCTTTCTCGTCGACCACGGACTTGTCGGCCGACCCGCTGCCGTGTGCGACCCACGTTCCGTTGCAGGCTTTGATAATCGGTTCCAGAGCGGTCACCAGCCCGCTGGCCGGGCGTTTCACGACGATTTTGTCATCGGATTGCTCGTGGATATAAGGTTCGCGGTTCGAAACGACAATCAGTTCGGCGCCCGGCAGTTCCTTTTCAAGAAGCCGTTTCAGTGTTTGCGGCGACCAGGAAACCTTGAT
This sequence comes from Alphaproteobacteria bacterium, assembly GCA_028693775.1. GTDB lineage: Bacteria > Pseudomonadota > Alphaproteobacteria > UBA9219 > UBA9219 > CAIXLI01. The sequence continues at coordinate 5,414 of JAQUUS010000018.1, forward strand.
GTTTTCGAGCTGATATTTATCGGCGCGCATTTCGCGGAGCATTTGGCGCACTTCCCTGACGATGGGCCAGAATTCCCTCGGCAGCTTTCGCGAAGAGCGGGAGTCCGGTTCATTGAGGTAAAGCCGGAACCGTCCAAGCCAGGTGCGCAGGGTCAAGCGGGTCGTAAGGATCGTAATGACCGAAGCGATCAGCGAAAAAGAGATGAGGAACAGAACGAGGTAAAGCTTGACGGCGTCGGTTCTCCTGACGCTGAATGTAAGATCGTGAAGAACGACAAAACGGGCTTTCTGGTTTCCTGCGACGTTGACAGGGTAGGACCCAATAAGGACGGCATTCTTCTCGGTTTTCAGAACGCTGTACTCGGGAGCGTCTTTTTCGACCTGCGGGCATTCGACGTTTTTGGGCCAAAGGCTGCTTTTCAGGAGAAATTTTCCGTTCAGAGCGCAAAGGCCGGTGCCCAGAACCCGTTCATCACTTGCCAGTTGGTTGAACCGTTTTTTGAGAGCCGCTTCTTTTCCACTATCGGTGGCAAGGCGTTCGGACAACTCGTCCTCCACGGAATGAAAGATCAATTCCGAGCGGAGCTCCACGTCTTTCCTGAACCAGCCTGATACGAGCTCTTCGGCAACCGGCGTTGCCAGAACACCCAAAGAGACCAGACCCAGCAGGAGACATAATATAAAGCGCATAGCGATCATTTGTGGCACAATATGGAGGGAACGGCCTTTTGATGCAAGAATGCGTTTTTTCTGTGGCAGAAAACTCTATTTTATAATGAGAAACAATTAGTTAGTTATTCGCGGTGTTTCGGAAATATCCTTACCCATTCATGGGGCAAAACCATCCCCATGCCTGAGAGTGAGCGGTGTTTCCAAAAAAACGTGTAAAAACAAATGGATAAAAATATTAACCAAAACCCGGTTTTAGAGCTTTTTGTGAGAAAGAGGTTTTGGGGGGCCTTTAAAAATCTTGTAACCGTTTGATTCGAAAAGATTGTTTTTTATTTATGTTCTTTCCTGTCCGGCGGTTTCCTTGTGGAAAAGGAGCTTATCGGTTTCCAAAAACGAAGGCTGAGAAGGAAAACAGGTCCGCACGTTTATCCTTCCATGCATCGGGAGGAAGGCCTGCTTTGACAGATGTCTGCGCTGCGAATGTCTCTGGATCGGTCCATCCCTGCTCCGTGGGGACCTGCGGCAGAAGGAGGCCTTGAGAGAACCCTTTCTTGATAAGGAGGCCGTCCCGTCCGATGCGCACATCGCTGATGCTTGAAACGCGCCGGAGCGGAGACAGGACCGAGATTTCGTAGTCGATCTTCCCGAGTTCTTCGGCTTTGACGGGAGAGAACCGAGAATCCTTTGTTGCCGCCATTGCTGCGGCGCCCCGAACGGTTTCGGCCAGAGGATCGCTGGGCGTGATATATCCGATGCATCCGCGAAGCTTGCCGTCTTCTTTCAGCGTTACAAAAGCTCCGCGCGGTGTTTGCAGGGTTGGATAAAGATCGTCTGAAACGGCGGGCTTTTTCTTTCCCAGAACGGCCGCTTCGACGGAATCGCGTGCAAGCTCAAGCAGTTGCTTCTGTTCCGAGGCAGTCAGGGAGAAGTCGGGCGTCGTTTGCGCCCCGGCCTCACCGTCAAAGCGGAAAAGGGCCATTGCGCCATAACCAACCACGCGCGACCGGTCTCCTGTCGTATCCCCGGAATTCCCTCGCGCAAGAACAACGCTGCTTTTTGCGCCCAGACGCTCTGCGGCGATCATTGCGGCAACAATCGGGCCGCTGCCGCAGGCTTCCCAAACGCGGGATCGTGCGTTGATCGAGAGGCTTAGGTAATCGCCTTGCGCAATGGCGCCAAGAACCTTTCCGTCAAGCGCATTGGCTTCGAGATAAGGATGGTAATGAGAAAGGTCGGAGCTTGCGACAATCAGCGTATCCGGTTTGCGTGCGTTATCGTCGAGAGCAATCTGTTCGGCCAAGGCGACGCCGACGGCGCGCGCCATTTCATAGGAAGTGTCTCCCATAACGATAGGTACGAGCTTGAAATCGCCCAAAACTTCCTGAAGGAACGGCAATTCGACTTCAAGCGCGTGTTCGCAGCGCCCCATGACGCAACCATGGCCTGTTTCCGAAAACTTGAGAAGGTTGTCGGTCTTTGTCAGTGCCTTGGCGAAGGGTTTGTCGATGGAAATTTTACCCAAGGGAGTCTCGTAAGCGTCGCCGTCGTAAATTGAGGCATAGGGAAACGACTGGGTGTGCGACGGCGCAATAACGACAACGCGTTTGTATGAGTGCCCCCTGATCAGTCCGAAGGCGTGTGCGGCGATAGGCCCCGAGAATTGATAGCCTGCATGCGGGGCGATAAGGGCGAAGACGGGGCCCTTAATCGCCGTTTGAGGCGCCTTTGCAAAACAGGCCGCCACCGTTTCGCGAAGTTGGGAAGGATCTGACGGATAGAACGTTCCGGCAACATAGGGGGGCCGCGTTTGCCCGGCATGATTTGAGGGTTGCATCGTTTGACTTGAGTTCCATTTGGCATAGGCCGCCAGCGAGGCAAGCCCGAGGCATACGGCGATAACGGTCAAATACAGCAAGGGGTGCTTTCTTGGCATGAGCGTCCGCAAGGTTGAAAAAAGAGACTAATACTTTCGTTTCGGAGCGGCAAGGGAATGGGCTCGCTTTTTTGTTGCCTGTTCATCCTCGCTCTTTAAAATCCGACGCAATCTTCTGGGGCAAAACGGAAAGTCCATGGCGCATATTAATTTCAGGATAATTGTCCTCGCGACGATCGTTTCGGTTTTTGCAGTTTCGCATTTTTATCTTTGGGCGCGGATTAGCCATTTTCTGCAACTGACGCCGGGGCAAAGACATTATCTGGCCTATGGCTTTGCTTTTCTGGGCACGGTGACCTTTGTTTCCCTTCCGATAAGCCGAATATTGCCGCGGGATGCCGCCAGCATCCTTATGCAGTCCGTTTTTCCGTGGATGGGTTTTTTGTTGCTCATGCTGGCCGTTATGCTGGTGGTGGATTTGATCTGGATCGTATTGAAATCCGTTCCGCTCGAGGCTGTGCGAGATCCGTTGCGGTGGGCTTTCGCCGGGAAGACATTCGGTGTGGCGGCGCTTGGTGCAACACTTGCGTTTGGTCTTGTAAGTTTGCGAAACGACAGGCGTTTTCCAGAAGTGAAATCCTTCGATGTGACGCTTGAAAAACTGCCAAAGTCTCTCGACGGCTTGCGCATCGTCCAGCTGACGGACATGCATATCAGCCCCATGACGAACGGGGATTGGGTTCGCCGTGTCGTCGAAAAGACGAACGCCTTGTCCCCGGACATTATCGTCATGACGGGGGATCTTGCCGATGGCTCGGTCAGGGAGCTCTCAAACGACATTGCTCCGATTGCCGATCTGAAAGCGCGTTTTGGCGTATATTTCGTTACCGGAAATCATGAATTTTATTCCGGCGCCTCGGAGTGGTGTTCGCATCTCGAAAAACTCGGCATGCGCGTACTGAGAAACGAACGCGTTTCGATTGCTGCAGGCCCGGGCGGGGAAAGCATCGATCTTGCCGGCGTGGACGATTTTCATAGCCGAGAATTTACGGGGCGCGGACCGGACTTGTCCAAGGCCCTTGAGGGCAGGGATGCGAGCAAACCGCTTGTTCTCCTTGCGCATCAGCCTGTTGCCGTAAAGGAGGCTTCTGCTGCCGGAGTGGACCTCCAGCTTTCCGGCCATACGCACGGCGGCCAAATCTGGCCGTTTAACTATCTGGTTTATCTGCAGCAACCGTATATCGAAGGCCTGCATCGCGACAAAGACACCGCGACGCAAATTTATGTCAATTCAGGCACCGGTTCATGGGGGCCTCCGATGCGTCTTGGAACGGTGGCCGAGATTGCACAAATTACGCTTCGCGCCCCGATGAAGAACTAAAAGTTGCCGGGTTCATACCGAAGTGTGCCGCGGGCGAAAAAACATTCGCCAACGCGCGTAAAAGATGATCGATGCGAACATGTCACAAGAAAAAAGTCTCTGAAAAACGTGCGGTGATTTCGATTGCGCGGAAGAGAGAATCACACAAAAGATGACAAGAGATTCCCGCCCCTCTTTTTCTCCCGGAGCCTTCCATGCACAAAGTATCGAAAACCGGTTTGTTTGTCGCGGCGTCTGTGTTCGCTTTTTCTCTGGGTGCTTCCGTTCCCGCGCATGCGGACGATTCGGAAACGCTTCAAGCGCTTCAAATGCAAATTAACGAACTGCAAAAACAGCTAGCCAAGCTTCAGGCTGCGCAGGCGAAGAGCGAGCAGGCCGCTGCCGCCCGGGAGGAAGCGCCGGTGCGTGATTCCGGAGCCGTCGCGGATAGCGGAAGCCTCAAGGGCGTTATCAAAGCCAAGACCGGAGTGGATCTGACTCTGGGCGGCTATCTCGACGCGACGACGATCTATCGCAGCAAGATGGAAAACGCGGACGTCGGCTCGAACTTCAACACAATGATGCCGTTTGACAACGCGAGGAACGCGCATCAGTCCGAATTCCGCGAATCGGCGCGGTCATCGCGCCTTTCCTTGCGCGCAGCGGGAAATCCCGATGCCGACACAAAACTGACCGGCTATGTGGAAGTCGATTTCCAGGCGGCCGGAACGACGTCGACTCCGACCCAAACGAACAGCTATGTGCCGCGCATGCGCCATGCATTCGCGCAATATGAAAACGACGATTGGGGCCTGCATGTGCTGGCCGGGCAGACATGGAGCCTTGCGACCATGCACAAGTCCGGCATCAACGCCTTTGCGGAAGACATTCCGATGGTGGTCGATTCGGCTTATCTGCCGGGCTTCAACTTTACCCGGAACACGCAGTTGCGTATCGTGAAGGACTTCGGCAAAAAATTCTGGATCGGTTTATCGGCGGAAAGTCCGCAGGCGATCACGAGCGGAATTTGTACATCGTCCTCCAATCCGTCGAATTCTCCTTCGACATCGGCGTCGGCCTGCGACGGGTTCGGCAGCACCATCTTTGTTAATGGAACGCCCTATACGGGGAGCTTCTCGGGCAACGTCACAAGCGATGTCGCTCCTGACGTGATCGTGAAAATGGCGTACGATCCGGGTTGGGGACACTATGAGGCTTTTGGCGCCATGCGCTTCTTCCACGATACGGTCGGAACGAATGTGCACAACAACTATTATATCGGCGGCGGCGGCGGTTTGGGTGCCGTGTTGCCCGTCGTTCCAAAGTATGTGGATGTCCGGGCGAACGTGATGTACGGCAAGGGTATGGGGCGTTACAGCGCTGCCCAGTTGCCTGATTTCTCCATTACCCCGACGGGTTCGCTCAAGCCGATTGAGGAATACACGGCCATGCTGGGTGTCGTTGCGCACCCGACTCCTGTGCTGGATACATTCCTGTTTGCCGGTCTGGAGCAGGCGTTCCGGAACAGCGTGGCGGGACAAACCAACAACGCCTACGGTTACGGTAACTTCGATGCGTTGAACGGGGGATGTAACGTTATCGGCGGGACCTGCTATGCCCAGACGTCCAGCGTTTGGCAAATTACGCCGGGCTTGTGGTATCGGTTCTATGAAGGCGAATACGGAAAAATGCGTTTTGGTGCGCAATATTCCTGGACGCGCCGCAACGCGTTTTCCGACAGGAACGGCATCAATCCCCACTCAATCGAAAACGTAGCCATGTTTTCGCTTCGTTATTCGCCGTTCTAAGCGAAGGGGTTTTTCAAACGATCCGCCGGGAGAAATCCCGGCGGATTTTTTTATGGGCGCGAATCTCCGGGGCGTTATCTGCAAAGCGTAAGCAGCATTGCTGCGGAATTATTGCAATAAAAGCCTGTCTCTTCGTGAGTGGCTTGCGAAGCGAACGATCTAACCCGGGTAGGTTTTCTGTTTTTTAGCGCAATATTTTGGTGCAAAAAGAAGCTGCAGCAAAAATGTAAGTGCTGCGCAAAAAAATAACTTGAAAGTTGTGCGCGATCCTGCCAGAAGTTAACAGGAAATTAACCAAGAAACCGAGGCCTGCCAATGAGTACATCTGCAAATGAAACCGTGGTCATCAAGAAATACGCCAATCGCCGTTTGTATAATACCGCGATCAGCGCGTATGTGACACTGGGTAATCTTGCAGAAATGGTGAAGAACGGGGTCGAGTTCAACGTCTATGACGCCAAGAACAACGAAGACATTACCCGTTCCGTTCTCGCGCAGATTATCGTCGAGGAAGAGGGAAAGACGGGGCAGAACCTGCTTCCGATCAGCTTCCTCCGCCGCCTCATCGGTTTCTATGGCGACAGCATGCAATGGCTTGTACCGAAGTATCTCGAGCACAGTCTGCAATCGCTGACGAAGAATCAGGAGCAGATCCGCGATTACTTCCAGAAGACGTTTGGAAACATTTTCCCGTTCAACAATACGCTTGAGCAGATGAGCAAGCAGAACATGGCGATGTTCGAGAGCACGATGCAGATGTTCTCGCCGTTTGGGATGATGAACTTCAAGGCCGATGGCAGCGCTCCCGAAATCATCAACGTTTCGTCCAAACCGGTCGAAAACACCTGTGCTGCTCCGTCTGCCTGTTCGGTCGAGAAGCCCAAGGATGCAGATTCCGCTCCGTCGACCAACTCGAACAAAAAAAAACTTACGGCTGTACCGACACCGGAGACGTCAAAAGTAGCGTCCCAAGGCGCCGTGTCCGGAGAAGAAGTGCAAAGTAAGATTGCCGCGCTGCAACGTCAGTTGTCGGAATTGGCTAGAAATAAAGCCTAAAATCATAAGGATACGCTTTTTGAGCCCGGCAGGCGAACCGTTCGCGTGCCGGGCTCTTTCTTTTTGAGTGGTTTTTTCTCTGGATTATTAAGGCTCTATTTGAAATCTTTACCCCTTCACATACCGAGAGCGATCTATTAGGTATTTGTTCATATAATTTTTTCTAAACTACCGCCCTTGAATCCAGTCCGTTGAATACGAGCAGTCGATGTTCGATTTGTTAGATGAAACCGTAGCCGCGCTGATGATGTCCTTACGTCAGCCAATTGATTCGTTTATTCAATTGGAGACGTCAGATGCCAACACGACTCTTATTGCGAGTGACGGATCTCTTGTCAGCTTTATTAAAATGTTCGGCGCGCGCCAGATTATCGGCGACACGGAATACGAATGGATTATCGAACAGGCGACTCTCAAGCTTGGCTC
>JAQUUS010000270.1 GCA_028693775.1 Alphaproteobacteria bacterium
GTCGGAGTGTCCCTTGCTGCGGCGGATGATCGCGTGGATGCGCGCAACCAGTTCGCGGCGGTCAAACGGCTTGGTTAAATAATCGTCGGCTCCGAAGCCGAGGCCCTTGATCTTGTTGTCCAGTTCCGAAAGTCCAGAGAGAATGAGGATCGGGGTCGTGACACGCGCGGCGCGCAGACGCCGAAGCACTTCGTAACCGTCAATGTCGGGGAGCATCAAATCAAGGATAATGATGTCGTAATCGTAAATCTTTCCGATTTCCAATCCGTCTTCGCCAAGATCAGTCGCATCAACAATAAAACCTTCTGCTTGTAGCATCAGTTCTATGCTTTTGGCGACTGAGGTATCGTCTTCAACGAGCAACACGCGCATAGCTTTGCCTCATAATGGTTAAAGGCTGAATTTCTATTCGCTCGGGACTGTAGCATAGAATATTCTTAATGGTAAACTTTATTAACGTCGAAACAAAAAATATAACAAAATTATTCATTTTCAATGGGTTATAGAGTTAAAACATACCTAGGCCCGTGTGCTTTTGCAACCGCGGGTAGCGGTTCGCGGCTTTTTCCGTGTTCATCTTAAACCTTTTTTGATGAATCATTTCTTCTGGATATATGTAACGATCGGAAACGGAATTTCGATGTGCTCGGCGTCGAACCGTTGCTTCAGTCGAAGCATCAGCAACCTTTTGACATCCCATTGTTTCCCTGCGCGCGTACGGATGCGCGCACGGAGTGTGATGGATGATGCGCCAAGCTCCTCTACGCCGAGAACTTCCAGCGGCTCGAGAATTACCCGTTTGAAAACAGGGTCTTCCTGAACTTCCGCGCCCACTTCCTTCATGACCTTCATCACGCGTTCCAGATCGCTGTCGTAGGAGACCCCGATGTCGATCAGCGCGTAGGAGAATCCCCGGGTCATGTTTGTGATTTTCAGGACTTCGCTGAACGGCAGGATGTGCACGCAGCCTTCGAGATCGCGCAGACGGATCGTTCTTATGCTTAACGCTTCGACCAGACCGGCGTGGTCGTCGATCTTGACGACGTCTCCGACGGCGATCGTGTTTTCGGCCACGATGAAGAGGCCGGTCAGAAAGTCCTTAACCAAGCTTTGGGAGCCGAAGCCGATGGCCACGCCCAAGACCCCGGCGCCAGCCAGCAGCGGGGCGACGTTGATGCCTATGGCCGAGAGCGACATGACGAACGCTATGGCCGTGAAAAAGATGAAGACCGACGTCCGGACCATGGGCAGCAGCGTTTGCGCCCGGGCGGAGGCCATCGGCATCTTGGTCTCCTTGTCGCGCTCGTTCAGATGCCTTTCGATGGAGCGGTGGATCATTTCATAGAGGACTGTCAGCGTCAGCAGCGTGATGCCGATGGACATGACGGCGTTGGTGAACCATTTTCCGACCGGCGTTGCGAACAGGCTCCCTGCATCGAGGCCCCACGAGGCTCCGATTCCGAGCGCCGCCGCAGGCCACACGCAGGTCCGCAGCAGGAAGGACAGAAATTGCCGGTGGGCCATTTCGGATTCGCCGGGCTTCGGCGTTTTCCATTTTTCGATCAGAACAAGGCTGCCTCGCGCGGCCGCCAAAACCACAAGGCTCAAGACCGTTCCGCGCAGCATGACCGAGACGCCGTCTTCGATCCCCAGAACTGTGACGAAGAAGGCGACGACCAGATAGGTCGTTCCAAGGCTGTGCCAATGACGCGCCAGCCACATGCGGATCGGCTTGAAGAAACTGCGCGGCTCGTCTTCGGACGTTGCGTTTCCGCGCAGCATCGTTGCAACGACACGCCGGGCCCGGAATACCGCCACGATGGCCGTTAGCGTCAGGACGATTGCGATCAGGGATTCGATGCCTGCCAAGGCCGCTGCGGGCATCCGCACCGCCGTTGCGACGTTTCCGAAGAAATAGGTGTAGATGATGACAATCGAGAAGAAGCTCAGCCATTTATAGCCAGCGATCGCCTCCGGCGTTGTGAGCGGCAACGTGCGCAACTGCTTGACGACCGGCGAGAAAATGCTGCGCAGAATTTGTTGTGCCGCGAAGCCCAGAAAGAGCGCGTAGATCAGGTTGAGAAGAATGTATCTTTGGAGGTTGCGGTCCTCGTTCTGTTCGAGCAACGCTACCGACGTTCCGAGGAAGACCACGGACGGCAGGAGCCTCAGCAGCAATAATCCGGACAGAAGCGCTATGCGCCGGAGAAGGGTGCTTGGCGTGTCGTGTTTGATCCTGTTGCGAAGAGGGACAAGGAACAACATGACGGCAAGGCTGATCAGCAGCGGCGGGAGGATGACGACCATGAGGTCGTCCCTTAACGAAACCCACATCGCCGCGCGCCGCGTATCGCGGCCTTGCGTGGCGATCCAGTCGTTCAATTTGGGCATGAACGCAATGCGCGTCTTGAATTTTTTTCCGCTTGCCTGAATGGCTTTCCCGGTTTTGTCGATCAGTTGCAGGGCCCCGGTCGAAAACGTGTCGGAGAGATGGGCGGAGAAGTCTTCTCCTTCGGCAGGCGCCGTTGCCGGAGCTGCGGGCGCGGCAGCGTCGGGCTGCTGCGTGCCCGTTCCGACCAAAGATTGCAGCGTTTGTCCGAGTTGTTTCGCCAAAGGCGGCAGCGGCGCTGTTGCCGCGGGCGCTGCGGGTGCCTGGGTTTCCGTCGCGGGTTTGCTTGCCTGGGGCTTTGTTTGCGTTTGCGTTGCGGGTTTCTCTGCCGGGGCTGCTGCGTTCGCCTGCGGGGCG
>JAQUUS010000271.1 GCA_028693775.1 Alphaproteobacteria bacterium
GGTTGCTCAGCTCGAATTGCGCCTCCCTGGCGCGCCTAAAGGAAATTAGCGCGGCTCATGCCGATCTGACCCCCTATCTGACCCGCGAGATGCTTCTGCGCGCCCGCAGTTTTATGAGCGGCGTTTCGCTGTATCGCGAGCATTCCGTGCGGCGTGGCCCGGAAACGGCTCCTGTTATTTGGCGTTCCGGCTCGACGTGTTTGCGCGACTATGCTCCGGATGCCGTCGATGCCGTTCCCGTCCTCATTGTGCCTTCGCTGATTAACCGCTTTTCGATCCTCGATCTCGAGCCCGGCCATTCGTTCGTTCGTTATCTTGCCGCGCAGGGATTTCGTCCGCTGGTCGTCGATTGGGATACGCCCAGCGAGGCCGAGAAGGATTTCGGACTCGGCTCCTATGTGATGGAGCGCGTCGTTCCGGCGCTCAAAATCGCTTCGGCCAGCCAGCCCGCGCATCTTGTGGGCTATTGCATGGGCGGCGCTTTGACCCTTGCCGCCGCGTCTCTTTATCCTCAGCGTGTGCGCAGCCTGGTTTTGCTTGCCACGCCCTGGGATTTCCATGCGGGCTATGAGGCTATGGGCCAGAACGGCGCCATGCTCGAGGAGAAGCTTGGCGTTTGGCTCGACGGTAACGATTATTTGCCGGTCGAGGTCGTTCAAAGCGTTTTTACCGCGTTTCAACCGCTTCATGCTTTTCGCAAGTTTTCTGCGTTCGCCGGATATAATCAGGCAGGGCCGCAGGCCGCCCGGTTTGTCCTGACAGAGGACTGGCTTAACGATGGCGTGCCGCTGACGGCGAAAACCGCTCGCGAATGCTTCGGCGACTGGTGCGCACGCAATGCTCTTGCTCGTTGCGCGTGGCGCATCGGCGGGCAGGGCGTCGATCCGTGCACCGTTCTTGTTCCCTCTTATGTTGTCGTTCCGGGAAAAGACCGGATCGTTCCTCCTCAATCGGCCATGCCTCTCGCTCAGGCTCTTCCGCATGCCGTGCGCCACGAGCCCATGATGGGGCATATCGGGATCATGTCTTCTCCAAGCGCTGTTTCGCAAGTCTGGAAACCTCTTGCCGGGTGGCTCTCGGTTCATTGAGCCGGACGCTCATAACTTGTTAGTAATTTTATCCTAGATTGTCGCGGTCAGATTCCGCTCAACGCGGAGTTACCTGCTTTGCGAGAGACCATGTCCATTCGGCAGCTTATGGCTTTTTTTTCCGATACGGTTCAATCGGTCGTCGAGGCGGTTAAACGGCAATACATCTACATTTTTCCTAGCACTCTTTCCTTGCCGATGCAGCAGCGCCGCGCCGTTGTCATTCAATCGCGGCTGCGTTTCCTGATGTATGTGATGGCTGCGGCCATTCCGCTCTGGAGCGTTCCGGAATCCTATATTTTTGCCCAGCCGCTTTGGACGTCTTTGTTCGGCGCGAGGATTTTGGTCGGCTTGTCTTTGGCCGCTTACCTTGTTTTCGGGCAGAGGCTGTTCAGAAACAATTTCAACAAATGGACCCAGCTGTACGTTCAGCTTGCGGTCGTTTTTATTTTGCCGACCCTGTTTTATGTTTATTGCATCCGTTTGCCGGATCCCATTTTCGTTCCGAATCTTTTTACCTTGTCTGTGGCGAATACTTATTTTCTTTTGCCTTTTGTCATTATCGCCTGCATCGGCTTTTTCCCTCTGACCGTTCTCGAAGCGGCTCTGATCGTTACGCCGTTCCTTACCGCTTATTATATGACCTCGTCGATCGCGAAGGGGATCGTTTGGTCTTCCGATCTGGGCATGATGTGGGTCATGTCTTCGGTTGCGCTTGCGTCTATCGCCATCAGTTGCAGCCAGTTGCGCACGCTCGTCGAGCTCGTTTCGTATTCCGCTTACGATATGCTGACCAATTGTCTCGAACGCCGCAGCGGCGAAGAGGTTTTCAAAATTCTTTGGCACTATTCCATCAGGAAAAAAACAAACCTTGCGGTTGCTTTTGTCGATCTCGATCATTTCAAGCAGGTTAACGATCTTTTCGGGCATGAGGTCGGCGATAGCGTTCTGGCCGAGACTGCTGCGGCCTTGAAAAAGAATTTGCGGCGGAGCGATTCCGTTATTCGCTGGGGCGGCGAGGAGTTTTTGGTTGTTTTGCCCGACGCCAATCTTGAAAACGCCTCGAAGACGATGCGGCGTGTGACCGAAAAGGGCTTGGCCAAGCGCCCGGACGGTGTGCTCCAGACCGTTAGTATCGGTATTTCGGAGCGCCTGAGCGAGACGATCGATGACGAAAAACGTTTGATCCAGCTGGCTGACGAGCGTCTCTACAGGGCCAAGGCTTCGGGCAGGTCGCGCATTGTTGCGGGCGATGCTGTCGTTAAGGCTTGAGCCGTTTGCGCGGAATAGCGTTTTTAACCAAGCAATTGGCCGAAAGGGCCGTTTGAAAGTATTTTTGCCGCCGGAGCGCCGGTTTCGGCATGATATAAATAACCGTTTTTTATGGGGTTTTCGATCCTTGTTCCTTTGTTTTTTCGGACGGCGGCTTTGCTTGTGAGCGGCGGCCATTGAGAATGTAACGGGATTTTATGAACGAAGCTTTCGGTAAAGCGGCTGTCAATATTTGTCTCAAGTCATTGCCCGGTACGAATGCATGGCGGGATTGGGAGGGGACGTTTTTTTGCGATTCAGCCGGAGACGCTCATTTTTTCCCGGAGCAAGGCGAGGTCGATGCTTCGGGGGAAGGCGAATTGCTTCGCTTGCGTTT
>JAQUUS010000019.1 GCA_028693775.1 Alphaproteobacteria bacterium
CATACGATCTGGCGATACGGCCATAGTTCGGATGCCTCTGATTGGCGGCCTCGTCTCTCTTGTTTCTTTCTTCCTCAGAAAAACAACCATAAAGCCCGGAAGCGAACCGGTCCTCTCCCGGCAAGCCCACGCGATTGTCGATCTCGACCGGAAACTCCAAAAGCTTGCTCAATTCGTCTTCGGTGATCGTCATAAAGCAAGCCTCTTCCCGCCGAACGGGGCCGCCGAACGCGGATTGCAGGGAACCTGCTCCGCCCTGTCGCTCAAATCGCGATCACCGACAAGATTGTCATAAGCGGCAAGCGTCTTCTCGCCTTCCTCGCGAAGTTCGGAAGGCATGAAAGAGACTTTATCGAGAACGAGCTCGAGGCCATCGATAATTTCAGGTGCGGATCTGAATAAGAATCCCATCTTCATCATAAGTCGCGCTTTATTGAATTCAGCCTCGAAGGAGCCGTGCATTCTCCTCGTCTCTTCTTCGAAAGACGTCTCAGTCACAGGCTCCGAGCACAGCTCCGCAGAAACCAAGGACTGCAACTGCATGACCGGAATAGCAGCTTCCTTTCCGACAGCAATCCAGCCTTCTCTGTTCAACACATTTTCGCAGGCAAGGGCGGTTATGTATTCGGGCTCGCTGTTACCGAAGAAAGCCTGAAGCCGCCGCATCGCGATATAATCGGGAATGGCGCCGCTATCGCCGCCGTACTTTCTGGCATAATAAACGGCAAACCCGTCGGCCAGAACCTCGTTGACAGGACTTTGCGCGCCCCCGCCCAAAACGACATGACCTGCTTCGTGAAGGGTGGAAATATCGGGGAAAACGCTTTTACTTTTTGTCTTCTTCAAATCAAGGTGCTGGGCCAGATAGTTTTCTTTATTCAAATAAGGCGAATCCGTATAAAGAATCGCAAACGTGCCCGTCTTGAATTTCTTGCTATTAATATCAAACCATCCCCCGAAAACTTTTTCGCCGATGTCCTTTGCGTGCTCCGACAACGAAGCGCCTTCCAACGACAAAAGATCGCACATGGCCCCGGATTCTATCGGCGCATGAGGACAGCTTTCTTTGCCGAACAACCCGCTAATTCTTCGATAGGCCGGATTCCGTTCATTGATTTCATCGGGAGTAAAAGACGGATCGAACGCTTTGGCGAAGCGCTCCTCATAGGGAAGCCCCTCACGGTTATCGAGGGTAACCCGGATCTGAATCAATTCCCTCAATTGTTCTTCGGAAATTGTCATAAAAATATGAGCCTTTTAAGGAATAAAGCTAATGAATGCGGGCAATTATACCTTATTTCGGCCCGCAATTGCTTTCATAAATACTTTCAAACCGCATCCAAAAGAATTATCTTAATAAACAATATGTTATATAGTTAACCCTTCTTCTGAAGGCCCCCCAAAGGATCGACCGTTTTTTCGCCTTCGCGCCATTCGAAATAAAGCTCCGGCCTTGCGCCTGTTTTAAGGGGCAAAACGCCCAAAGGCTCGCCCGCCGCAACAGCCTGCCCCATCTCGGCGTCGATGCGCCCGAATCCTGAAAGAAAACTGTGATACCCGCTCTCGTGCTGAAGGATCATGATGAGCCCATAGCCCCTGAACGGCCCGGCAAACACGACCTTGCCCGCGCGAGGCGCAACAACGGGCGCGCCCGACGGAGCGGCAAGCGTCATACCCTCGCTGACGACGCCATCGGCATCCTTGTCGCCGTAATTCTTGCTGACGACGCCGGAAACAGGCCAGTTAAGAGCGACCGAGCCCTTCGGAAACTTTTTGGGCGCGCGCCGGACCGAAACCTTCTCCATAAGCTGGCGCAAATCGCGCGCCTCTTCGGTCAGTTGCGCAAGATGCCGGGCGATCTCGGCCTTTTGCGCCTCGGTGCGCTTCAAAAAGCCCTGACGCGCGGCAATCATCTGATCGAGGCTTTTGTGCTGTTTTTCCAGATTGGCGCGGGCGGCGGAAACCAGCCGCTGATGCGCGGCAAGCCTTTCCTGCAAATCGTAGAGATGAGAGAGATCGCGCGCGGCGTTTTCGGCCTGTTCTTTAAGGCGAGGCAACGCGGCCTTAAGCAGCATGCTGCGATGAATATGATCGGCTTCAACCCGTTCCTGCAAAAACAGGCTTGCCGGAGGACGGCTCATGATCCCCACAAGCGCCGACACCGTCATCAAAAGCTGCCTGCGCTCCTGCCGGGCATTGCTGCTTTTCTCGGCGATTTCCCGCGTAAGTTCATCGAGCTTGGTCTCAAGATTGTCCTGCTCGACTTCCTTTTCCTGTAACGTCTTCGCCGAATCGATCATGCGCTGACGCAAATCGGCAAGACCCTCGCTTGCTTTTTGCGCGGCAGAGTCGAGCGCTTCGCGCTGCTGCTGCTTCTCGGCAAGTTGCTTCTCGACGTTTTGCAGTTTTCCGTCGTCCTTCGCGCGAGCATGCGGCGCCGCGACAGCCAGCAACGCCAACGACAAAAAGGCGATTCGGGCTGTTTTCATTTCCACACAACAAGGCTGTCGCCGGTCATGACGCCGGGCTTCTCGATCTGCATGAGTTCAAGGACGGTCGGCGCAACGTCGGCCAGCTTGCCATCGTTCAGTGCCTTGACGCCCGGCATATTGACAATCATGACCGGCACGCGGCTGATGGTATGCGCCGTATGAGGCCCGTTTGTCCCGTCTTCGCGCATGCGCTCGCAATTGCCGTGATCGGCCGTCAGAAGAACCGCGCCGCCGCGTTTCTCGACAGCGGCAAACAAGCGTCCGAGGCATTCGTCGATCGCCTCGACGGCCTCCACAGCCGCCTCAAAAACGCCCGTATGCCCCACCATGTCGGGATTGGCATAGTTCAAAACGATCAAATCGAACGCGTCGGCCTCGATGGCCTGAACGACCTCGTCGGTCACGGCGCGCGCCGACATTTCAGGCCTCAAATCGTAGGTCGCGACCTTGGGCGATGGAACCAGAATGCGCTCTTCGCCCGGAAACCGGTGTTCGCGCCCGCCGTTGAAAAAGAACGTCACATGCGGATACTTCTCAGTCTCGGCAATGCGCAATTGCGTCAATCCCGCATCGGCCACAACCTCGCCAAGCCCCTTGTCGATCTGCTTGGGCGGAAAAAGCGCGGTCATAAACTGGTTCAGGTTTTCCGAATATTCGATCATCCCGGCGGCTGCGGCGAACCGAACGGTTTTCTTGCGCGCAAATCCGTCGAATGACGGATCGCACAGCGCCGTCGCGATTTCCCTCGCGCGATCGGCGCGGAAATTGGCAAAAAGGAAACCGTCGCCGTCCTTCATGCCCGCATAGCCGTTCAGCGCAACGGGAAGAACGAATTCATCCGTGATCTCTGCGGCATAGCTTGCCTTGACGGCCCCGGCCGCATTTTCGGCATGCGCGCCCTCGCCCGAAACCAGAAGATCGTAGGCGCGTTCGACGCGCTCCCAGCGTTTGTCGCGATCCATGGCGTAATAGCGGCCGCACAGGGTGGCAAGCCTGGCCCCGTGCGTATCGCCGATATCGCGTTCGAGCTCAGCCACAAACCCTGCAGCGCTCTGCGGCGGCGTATCGCGCCCGTCAAGAAACGCATGAACGGCAACCGGAACCGATTTCCCGGCAATCCGGGCAAGCTCAACGATGTGCCTCTGATGCGCATGGACTCCGCCGGGCGAAACAAGGCCCATCAAATGGCAAGTGCCGCCCGTTTTTTCGAGCCTGGCAATGAACTCCTGCAAAGCGGGAACGTATTCCAGATCGCCCTTCTCGATCACGCGGTCGATCATGGGCAAGTCCTGATACACAACGCGGCCCGCGCCGAGGTTCATGTGCCCGACCTCGGAATTTCCGAACTGCCCGCCCGGAAGCCCGACATGCTGCTCCGAAGCCTCCAGAAGAGCGTGCGGGCACGCGGCCCAGTACTTTGAATAAACGGGTGTTTTGGCGCGCGTAATCGCATTGTCGGGCGCATCTTCGCGATGCCCCCACCCGTCGAGGATGCACAAAACGAGAGGTCGAGGACGATGGGTCATGCCGCTCCGCCATAAGGATTTGATCCGTCCGTTCTAGTGAACCGGAGTCGAAACCTCAATACCTTATCGGAAGAAGCTTTTCCGGCTGGAAAATCAGGCCGATCGACCACGAAATCATTTTAACCATGCGTTTTATGCTATACCTCGATCACTCGTTAATTTTTTTTGAGTGCGTTTTCGGGCCTGATTTTTATGTCTCTTAGCCAGAAAGAAGCAACCGCTCTCGCCGGTTTTTCAAATGTCGTTCTGATCGACCGATCGAACCTTCCCTGTGAAGACGCCTTTTCGTTTTCGAGGACCGGGACCGTCGCCGCCTTTTCGCCCACACAACTGAATGAGCGTCTCCAGTATATCCTCAAGCTGCCCGGCGTTGCCGACATATGGGAGAAGACAAGCCCGAAAGGCAAATCCATAATTGAAACGGATCTGCGCAGGGCATCCGGATGGGCCTACTCATATGGAGTGAATGCCTCATGGTCCCAACAAACCATCGACTTCGGGCGGGAAATATTCGGAGAATGGTTCAACCTCTACCCCGCAGGCGCCATGCGCTGCTTCGGCGCCATAGTTGCAGCGGATTCTCCCTATGTAAAAAACGTCCTGCAAACGGAATCCGGGCTGAATTTTAAGCTCAAGCGCCCCAATCCGGACCTCGACAAACGGCACGAACTCAGCCATCTGCGGTTTGCCTATACAACCGCGCAAAAACAAGATCCCAACGTCAACTATTTCAACGAAGCGCTGGCGGACGGAGCCGCCGCCCGCACGCACCTTGACGTCAAGTGTCCGGACGACGAACGCAAAACGAGAGCCATGGAAATTCAGGAATGGATTCACATGCGGCGAATAGACGCCTTCTTCAACCTTGCTCCGTCGTGCTCCTGGACCGGCGCCGCCACGGAAGCGACGATGAACAGAACAAAAATTCCGAACTGGTCGGAAAACGCCTGCGCCATTCGAGGCCTCCAGATCCGCGTTCTCGACACTGCGCTGGCCAAAAGCCAGCGCGAAATAAATTCGAAAAACTATTCCAAAAACGAATACATAAACATCGCGTACTACCACGGCCCGCTGGATAAGAATAAAATCGCCGACATGGATACATACATCCCGGAAATCCGCAGAATGATTCCGCCCGAAAAGCTCATGGACTCGCTGGCCCGCGTTCTCGAAACCCACAATCTCGACAAACCCACGCTCCGCGAAGGCGAAAAAATCATCGAGGCCTATGACTATTTTCGCCCGCAAACAGGCTGGCGCAGAGCGACGGACCCCGGCTTCGATTTCTAGGAATCCCCCGTTTTTCCGGCCCAAAAGGCCTTAACTATGTGTTGGTCATTATAATTTATAATATGCGTATCGATGGTTCGCGCGCATTTTAGCGGAGTGGATTTTTTATGCCTCTCAGCCAAAAAGAAATGGCCGCCCTTGTCGGATTTCCGGGAGTCTTTTCGCTCGACCGGAAAACCCTTCCGGGCGAAGAAATATTTTCGGATATCGCGCAAAGCAAAACAGCCCCCTTCACCGACGAACAAATCGACGCAAGGCTTGAGCGCCTTCTGGAGCTCCCCGATTTTGCCGCTGTCTGGAAAGATCTGGACGCATTCGACCGAAACGGCATCAAAAACTATCTCACCAAGTCCACCGGCTGGGGCTTCATCAGAGGAGATTCAGCCCCATGGTCCCAGGAGACGGTCGAGATGGGACGGAAAATCTTCGGCAACTGGTTCGACACCTATCCTCAAGGCGACAGACGCTTTTCGTTTGCGTTTGTCGTCCCGGATTCCCCCTATTTGTGTCAGGGCATGCAAATGGAATCCGGTTTTGAATTCTCGCTGAAACATCCGAGCGAAAATCTCTACCTGCGGCATGAACTCAGCCATTGCCGCTTCAGTTTTCCGCCGCAGAAAGGCGACGACATCGACCTTGAATATTTCGACGAAGCGATGGCGGACGGCGCATCCGCACACCTGCATCTGGCCGCCGCGCACACGAAAGAAGAACGTGAGAAAAGCCTGCTGGAAGTGCAGGAACTGATTCACTCGCGGCGCCTGAATGCCTTCATGAACCTTAGCCCGTCGTCATACTGGACGGCGGCGGCCATTGAGGCGACCCTGCAAAAGGAAAGAATCCCCGGCTGGGCCGAAAACGCCTTTGCCGTCCGGGGTCTTCAGGTCCGCGTGCTCGACACGCACGAACTCGCCGAGATCACGCGCCGCGAAGGCGAAAGAATAGTCGAAGCCTACAACTATTTCTGCCCCGAAAAGGCCGTTCCCTTCGCCCCCAAACTGCCGCCCAAACCTGTTTCCGCCCCCGCGCTTGCCCCTCGTTAATCCTCGCTTTTTCGCGCGAAATCATTTTAACCATGTGTCTTGTGCTATAATCGCGCGCATTGTTTATGTGTTTTCGGGCACGATTATTATGTCTCTCAGTCAAAAAGAAATAACCGCTCTGGGCGGAAACACCCGGATCCTTGTGATCGATCGCGCCTCGTTGCCGCACGAAACCGTTTTTAAAAACTTTTTCGCCAATCGCCTCGCACGGCTCACCGACAGCCAGACAAACGACCGGATCAATTTCATTCTGTCGCACCCCCGCTTGCCAAGAGGCTGGAAGCATCCTTCGGATGGGCAAAGAGAAACTCTGGCCACAAGCGTCTCCATGGCCTGCGGCTGGGGCGCGCATGCGGGCAGAACCAGGGAATGGTCGGAAAAAACAGTTGCCCTCGGCAACCAGATATTCGGCAACTGGTTCAACAGCTATCCCAAAGGCCATATGCGAATAAGCGCCTCCATTCTGGCGACGGATTCTCCGTATATCGGCGACACGCCCGCCGCAAATCCGATTGTCGGAATACTGAACAAACAAATCAGCCCGGACCTCGACCTCCGGCACGAAATAGGCCACACTCGTTTTGCCTACTCTGCAAAAGAAGAAGAAAACGACGCAAACGTCCTGTACTTCGGGGAAGCCCTTGCAGACGGCTTTATGGCTCACACGCATCTCTACGGCGTTCCCGAAACCGGCGACGGCGTAGCGGACCGCCTCAAGGCCTTGCTGCCCGGAAAAAATAAACAAACGCGATCCGACGCCCCGCCCGCAGCCCGCGCCGAAGAAATACAGATGTGGATTCACCAGCGACGGCTCGAAGCCTTTTTCAACACGGCAGCATCGTATGACTGGACGGCCGCAGCCATCGAGGCGACGCTTCAAAAGCAAAGAATTCCGAACTGGGACGAAACCTTCTACCTTGTCCGGGGCCTGCAAATCCGAACCTTCGACACAATTCTGGCCGAAGAAAACGGAGAGAAAAACCTCAAGGAATATTCAAGATACGAGCGCGAAAACACGTTCTATTACGAGGGCCCGCTCGACAAGAACGCCCTGCACGATCCCCTCCGAACCGTCGTCGGAAACCCGGAAAAATATCCGGCAGAAAAACTCATCGAAACGCTTGTCGGCATTCTCGACACGCATGAGCTCCCCGAAGCCACGCGCCGGGAAGGCGAAAAAATCGTTGAGGCCTACAACGCCTTCTGCCCGGAAAACACCGTTCCTTTTTCGCCAAAACTGCACGCCGCGCCCATTCCCGCGCTTACGCCCGCGCCCCGCTGACCGCCATTCAAAAATTGACCGCTACGCCCGGGTGAACTAGGGTCGGACTTTCAGTACCTTATCGGAAGAAACGATTGAGATGCCAAAATCAAACCCGGAATCGGAATGGTTCGGTTTTCGCCGCGTGAAGGCGGAAGAAAAAACGGGCCTCGTGCGCGACGTTTTTTCGTCGGTCGCGAGCCGTTACGATCTGATGAACGACCTGATGTCGGCGGGCCTGCACCGCCTCTGGAAAGACGCGCTCGTAAAGCGCATGGATCCGAAACCCGGCATGGCGTGCCTCGATGTGGCAGGCGGAACGGGCGACATCGCGATCCGCCTCTACCGCCGCATGCTGGCGCAGGGCAAGGCTCCCAAAAAATCGAAAATCACGGTTTGCGATATCAACCCCCAAATGCTCGAACAGGGCCGGGCCAAGGCGCTCGACAACGGCATCGTGCGCGGGATCGAGTGGGTCGAAGGCAACGCCGAAAAGCTGCCGTTCAAAGACAAAAGCATGGATATGTATTCCATCGTCTTCGGGTTACGCAATGTGACTCACATCGACAAGGCGCTGCGCGAGGCCGCGCGCGTGCTGAAGCCGGGCGGAAAATTTTTCTGCATGGAATTCACCTCCGGCGTCGCGCCCGCGCTCAAACCGCTCTATGACGCCTATTGCCTGAACGTCATGCCGTTTTTGGGCGAACACATCGCCAACGACCGCAACGCCTATCGCTATCTGGCCGAAAGCATCCAGAAGTTCCCCGCGCAAGCCGGGCTGGCGAAACGCATCGAAAAAGCGGGCCTTGGCGACGTTTCGTGGACCGACCTGACCGGCGGCATCGCCGTCATTCACGAAGCGCGAAAAAGATAAGTTAATCCAACAAGTTGTCCGTGAAACCATTTTTAATGGATTTTCAGTGTATACTTTCGCTTATTGGTAACGCCTGTTTTTTTTAGGCCTTTTTTGCATGTCTCTTTCTGAGAAAGATATGCGCGTTCTCGCAGGCGGCGTCTTCGTCCAGATTGCCGACCGCGCTTCGTTCAAGCACGAGGACGTCTTTAAAGACGTTCCCAACGGGGGCATGGCCGATTTAACCCCGGATCAGCTCAACGACCGGATTGAGGACCTTCTGTCCATCCCCGACATTCCCGCCGTCTGGAAATCAGACGAGGCCCCTTTTAGGGATGTTGTGAAGCAAACCGTTTGCAAGTCGGCAGGCTGGACCATCAAGCTTTGCAAACCGGCTCCCTGGGACAACAACACCGTTGAACTCGGAACCCGGATTTTCGGCGATTGGTTCAGATCCTATCCTCAAGGCAACGCGCGCGCAGTGTCGGCCGTCATCGCGCCGCATTCGCCCTATCTCGGAAAGGACCCCAACGAAAACGCCTTCACCCGGAAGCTCGACACTCTCGCTAGCGAGGAACTCTTGCTCCGGCACGAACTCGGGCATGTCCGCCTTGCGTTTCTCTCCTCGGAAGAAACGGGAAATATTCGCATCTCGTATTTTTCAGAAGTCTTTGCGGACGGCTTTATGGCCTACACCTATCTGAACAACTTGCCGAAAAAAGAAGACGCGCCCGGCGGCGGATGGCTCAAGCACGTCCTCAAACCTCTTATGAAAAAAAAGCCGGATCGAAACATCAAGGGGCAGGAGATCCAGAAGGCCATCGACCGCCGCCGCCTTACCGCCTTTTTCGAACAAGCCTGGCCCGCGTATTGGACCGCCGCCGCAATAGAAGCGACGCTCCAGCAGGAAAAAATCCCCGAATGGAAAGAAAATTTCTACACCGTCCGCGGACTTCTGATCCGCTCGCTCGAGACGATACAAGCCGAGGAAAAAGGCGTCCCGAACACCAAGGCGTATTCGAAAAACGAAAGCGAAAACGTCGAGAACTACGAAGGCGACCTCGACAAAAACGCCGTGCGCAGCCCTGACGGCAAAATCTATTCGCTAAAAAACCAGCGCTTCAGCTATCCGCCCGAAAAAGTCATGGAAGCGCTTGTGCAGGTTCTCAACACGCACAACATTTCCACCGCCACGCGCCGCGAAGGCGAAAAAATCGTCAAGGCCTATAACGACCTCTGCCCCGAAAACGCCATTCCCTTCTCGCCTCGAATAACCTGCGCTCCCATTTACGCGCTCATGCCGGACCCCCGTTAACCGATGCGGCGCTTGTGCGCGTTCTCGAGACGCACGACCCTGGCCCGAAACCGCCGTTCCTCTCGCGCCAAAAACGCCCGCAAGGCCAACGACTGCGCCCACACGCGCCTCATTCATCAAGCGTCTTTGCAATAACCCGTTCTTTCGACTCGCCAGCCCCGGCCAACATTGGCCCTACACGAACGCCGACGAAGATGCTAACGTTGCTTCTTTCGCTAGCAAACTCATTCGATGCAATGGCCATTACCGGAGACGTTTTAACCCGCCTTACACAAATCTCCACGGTCGTTTTCGACCGGCGGCGCTTGCCGTTCGAGGACAGGTTCGCACAAGGGCCCGATCCCGTTTTCGACGAGGACGAAATCAAAACGCGCCGCGCCGCGTTCAAGACGCTCTTTAAAAATCCCGCCGAGCACAGCCTGCCGATAACGTTCGAAGCGCACATCGTTGCTCCCACGGCCTGGGTTTACTCCTACAAATACGGTTCGGAACGTTACGCTATCGTTTTTCCGTCCTCGCCTTATCTCGACGACCGGGCTTACTGGAAGATAGCTATCGGCATCGATGTGACTCAAAAACTCGACCGGAAGGCCGACGAAGACATTTCCCTTCTTCATGAAGCGTATCATCTCGTTTTTCCCTTTTCGGAAGACGCCAAGAAAAACGACAAGGAAATCGCTTTTCAGTCCGAGATGCTGCCGGACGTCTCGGCCCTCAAAACCTATCTTTCGCGCGGAAAAACCAAGGACGACATCGCGCAAAGAAAAGAAGCCGCTCAAAATTATATCCGCGCACGGCGCATCAGTGCGTTTTTCGGACAGGACAAACCCGAATATTCGACAGCCCCAGCCTGCGACGCCGCGCTGAACATGTGCATGCTTCCTTCGTTCGCCGAAACGTTCGGGGTTCTTCGCGAGCTTCAGATCCGGACCTTCGACGACCTTTGCGGCAATAACCGCAACCATTGGGATTCGGCCACCTACCGCCAAAAATGCACCTATATGGTGAACTTTAAAATCGACGGCGAGGACAAAACCGAAAGCGCGTGGACCACGGACTATTTCGGCATCAGCCTGAACGCCTGCGATCCGAGCATCGTCATGGACGCCCTGAGGACCGTCGTTAAAAGCCCCGGGCTTTCGGACGCCGTTCGCGCGGAAGGCCGCAAAATACTGGAGGCGTTCGATCATTTTTGCCCGAAAGACCCCGCTCCTGTGCGCCCGGAAATCAAGAAATCACGCCCGATCAATGGGTTATCGAAATAACCCCGCACAAAGGCCCATAAAACGCTTGCTTTTGCGGCGCTCAGGGGCTATCTAGCCCTCCTTCGCGCGCCGAGGCTCTTGGACATGCCCGGCCGCTTAACTCTTTAATAAAGGATACGAAATGCCCAAAATGAAGACCCACAGCGGGTCCAAAAAGCGCTTCCGCGTCACCGGCTCCGGCCACGTCAAGGCAGGCGCCTCCCACCGCCGCCACTTTATGCGCCGCCGTTCGCAGAACATGAAGCGCACTTCGCGTCAGGGCTTGATTCTGTTCAAGACCGACGGCGAAAACATCATCAAGTTTTTCCTGCCCAACAGCTAAGAGAGGGGTTTCACCATGGCTCGTGTTAAACGGGGTGTGACGACCCATTCTCGTCACAAGGAAATCGTCAAGCTCGGCAAAAGCTATCGCGGCCGCTCGAGCACCAATTTCCGCATCGCCATCGAAAAAGTCGAAAAGGGCCTGCGTTACGCTTATCGCGATCGCCGCGCCAAGAAGGGCGAATTCCGCGCTTTGTGGATTCAACGCATCAACGCGGGCGTCCGCGAATGCGGCCTGACCTATTCGCGCTTCATGAACGGCCTCAAGCTCGCCGGGATCGAACTGGACCGCAAGTCCCTGTCCAATCTGGCCGCCGAAGAGCCCGAAACGTTTAAAGCGCTGGTCGAAAAGGCGCGGGCCGCTTTGCCGTCCAAGTAAAGCAAGCCTTACGAAACGAAAAGCGCCGCTGAAACCCTTCAGCGGCGTTTTTTCTTTTCGGATCAATCGATGGGGTATATAAATTTTCACGGTTTTTCCAAGCTTTTCAGGATAAAGTTATGTCTCAAACAGACGATCTCGGCGTTCTTAAAGCCTCGCTCACATCCTCCATCGCCGCCGCCGCTTCGAGCACCGCGCTGGATGACATTCGCGTCGCCGCTCTCGGCAAAAAAGGCAGCGTTACCGAGCTCATGAAAAAAATCGCCTCGCTGCCCCCCGAAGAGCGCAAGGCTTTCGGCGCGAACGTCAACGTTTTGAAAAACGAGGTTGCCGCCGCCATCGACGAACGCATGAAAATTCTGGGCGCCGAGGCTCTCAAGGAACGGCTTGTCAAGGAAAGCGTAGACGTCTCGCTGCCTGTGCGCCCTCAAAACGAAGGCCGCGTGCATCCCACCTCGCAGACCATCGACGAGATTGTCACGATCTTCGCGAGCATGGGCTTTTCGGTCGCCAAGGGGCCGAACATCGAAAACGATCTTTATAACTTCGAGGCCCTGAACTTTCCGCAGGGGCATCCGGCGCGGCAGATGCAGGACACCTTCTTCATGCCAGAGCAGGACGGCATGCCAATGGTTTTGCGCACGCATACCTCGCCCGTTCAGATCCGCACGATGAAAAAACAAAAACCGCCCATTCGCGTCATTTCGCCCGGGCGCACCTATCGCTGCGACTACGATCAGACCCACACGCCCATG
>JAQUUS010000272.1 GCA_028693775.1 Alphaproteobacteria bacterium
CTCACCGCAAAATCATACCGGTCAATGTCCATCGCTATCACCGGGTCGTTCGCATCCATCCACGGACGCGACGGATGACCAAAATAGGCCGCTTCGCTGCCCGATAAGACGATCTTTCTGAAGGCTTCGGAATCCGCCTCGCGGCCCTGTAACAAAAAACGCAGATAGAGCGCACACATCTCGTCTTCTGTCGACCGGCGGCCTCCTCGGCCCATCGCCACCAGCGTTATGACCTTTTCGCCAGACGCTTTCAGCGCTCGGGCCGTCGCACGGGCTGTGACAAACGATGCCGCATATAAAACCGCCGCTCGTGGCGCGGCGGCAAGGATTCCCTGCGTTCCGTGACTCGTTCTTTGCACGATGCTTTTGCCGCGAAGGTCCGCTTTTGACAGCTCTTGCGGCGAGTTTCCGAAGTCAAAACCGGCGGGGCGGCGGCCCTGCTCTTCGCCCATGCAGATCTGACCTTCGCCTTTCGCACGGAGATTTAGGGCCTCTTCGACCGTTCCGGCCATCGCTATTCGCTCCGCGCCGTTGGCAAGGACTACGGCGGCAGTCGTGAATGCACGGAAAACGTCGATGATCGCTACCGCGCCGGATGCTTTCGCCGCACCTTCCTCAAGGCTTTCGATGCGGATATCCATGGGGTCGCTCTGGGACTTATTGCAGCTTGTCGATGAAGAAGTCGTAGGGCTGGAGCGTTCCTTCGGTCACGCTGTATTGCAGGATTTCGGAGATTTCGTTGCCCTCGCCAAACGTCAGGACCTTGGGCTTGCGCGTGCACAGCTCTTTGGGCTCGATCAGCTCCGTTGCCGCGATGATCACTTCGTCGCCCTCCTGACATGTGCGCGCAGCCGCTCCGTTAAGGATGCAGCACCGCGATCCGGGCTCGCCGTAGATTACATACGTCGAAATGCGCGCGCCCGTGCTTTTGTTCCATATGTTCACGAATTCCAGCGGATAGATCCCCGCCGCCGCGCAATGGTTCGGGTCCAGCGTAATCGATCCGTGATAGGAGATGTCCGCGCCCGTGACGCGCAGACCGTGCATTTTGGCTCTAATAATCTTGATCATTCTTTCTTCCCGTCTTTATGTTCCGGCCCTCTCTTTGGGCGGTATCCAGATTATACTTTGTTTTTGGGCCGTTTCTATCTATCATTTTCCAGCTTTGGCGGGGCTTTAGGGCTTTTTTTGCCTTGCTGCACCGCGTTCGCTACGATAAACGGCTGTTCCCACTGGGCTTTGGATATGGAAACCGATCCCTCTTGCAATCCTCCTCTTTCGCTCAGGCTCAAGCGCTTTTTGCCGCGCAGCCTTTTTGGGCGCACGCTCGTTATTTTTGTCGTTCCGACCTTTATTATGCTTGCCGTTGCGACTTATGTTTTCTTCGACAGGCATTGGTATACCGTCACCAATCGTATGGCTCAGGCTTTGGCTGGCGATATCGCTGCCGTTGTCGAACTTCTTCAGCGCAGCAATAGTTCGGCGACGACAGACGGGGTCAAGCATCTCGCCCTCAAGAAGATGGAGCTTACTGTCAATTTCGCGCCCGGCGAGCCGCTCAAGCATATTCGCAGGCCTCATACGCCTATCGCCGTCATTCTCAAGCGCGCGCTCAACGACAAGCTTTCTTATTCCTACGTTTTCGATCTCGCTTATGCGCCCAATACCATCGGGATTCTCGTCGAGGTTCCGGAGGGCGTTTATACCTTTCTGACTCCGGAAAAACGCATTTATTCCCCTACCACAGAGGTCTTTATTCTTTGGCTTTTGGGAAGCTCCATCTTTTTGACGGCCATTGCTCTTGTCATTATGCGCAATCAGATCAGGCCTATTCGACGCCTTGCTGCTGCTGCCGAGGCCATCGGCAAGGGGCGCGAGGTGCCTTGGTTCAAGGTCGAGGGGGCTTCGGAGGTCAGGCAGGCAGGCGCCGCTCTTATGGTCATGCGCGACAGGCTTAAACGCCAGATCGGGCAGCGGACCTCCATGCTCGCGGGCGTTTCGCACGATTTGCGCACGCCTCTCACCCGTATGCGGTTGCAGGCCGAGCTTATGGGCAATAACGGTCCAGATATGGCCGATCTTTTGAGCGATATTGCCGAGATGGAGGCCATGCTGAACGCCTATTTGGCTTTTGCACGCGGCGAGGAGGCCGAGGCGGCAACAGAGACCAGTCTTTCCAAGCTTTTGGACGAGATCGCCAGCGCGGCAAGAAGGCAAAACCCGAACGTTTCGCTCGACGTTCCGCCCGATATCGAGGTTATTATTCGCCGCAACGCCTTGAAGCGCTGTTTGACCAATCTCGTCGCCAACGCTTTGCGCTATGGGAGCCGCGCGGAAATTCATGCTCAGGCCAGCGAGCAGTTTATCACCATTCTCATCGACGACGACGGGCCGGGGATTTCGCCGGAACTTCGCGAGGAGATGTTCAGGCCCTTTACGCGCGCGGAAGAGTCCCGCAACAGGGCTACGGGCGGGATCGGGCTTGGGCTGACCATCGCTCGCGATATTGCGCGCTCGCATGGCGGCGATGTGGTTCTGGAGGATAGCCCTCTGGGCGGATTGCGGGCTCGCGTCTGGATTCCCGTTTAGGTTTGCCTCAGGGCTTTTGCGCGGAGCTTTGGCCGCCTTGCGAATAGTTTTCCTTGCTCATTTCGACGATTTGCACCTGAACAACTTCGGGGGATATGCCGAGGCTTTGGGCAACCGCTCTGGATAC
>JAQUUS010000020.1 GCA_028693775.1 Alphaproteobacteria bacterium
ATCGCGAAGCGGCGCAACATCGGGAGAGACAAACGCCGCATACGATTTGCGAACGATTTCCCTAAGCTCGCCGTCCGAAACCGCGCCCTCCAGAAAAGGACGAAGCACGAAACAGGCGATATCCTCATAAGGCATTTGGGAAAAGGCCGCGATGTCTTGCGGCGAAAAACACGGCCATTCCTTCGGAAGATAAAGCCCTCCGTCCGGCGCAAGCCCCGTCATGGCAATGGCGCGTATATCTGCTTCGGGCGCAAGGCCGCGCGTACTGCGAAAAATCATGGCCGTTTTTCTATGCTTTCCGTTGCCGCTTCGAGCCACAGGGCGTTATCGACCATCGGAGACAACGCCTCCCTGACTTTTTTGTGATAGGCGTTAACCCATGCAATTTCGGCATCCGTCAGCAGGGAAAGATCGATCAGGCGCTTGTCGATGGGCACGAGCGTCAGCATCTCGAAACCCATGGTCTTGAGTTCGCCGCCGACAAACTCCGTAACAGCCATCAGGCTTTCGATCCGAATGCCGTAATGGCCTTCCCTGTAATATCCGGGCTCGTTCGAAAGAACCATGTTGGGCTTCAGCGGAGTCTTGTTGCGCTTCGATATACCCACAGGACTTTCGTGAACCTCGAGATAGCAGCCGACCCCGTGGCCCGTGCCGTGGGCGTAATCGAGCCCCTTGGCCCATAGATATTGCCGCGCGAAGGAATCGAGCTCCGCTCCCGTCGTGTCTTCGGGAAACCGCACGGACGCAAGAGCGATATGGCCCTTCAGAACCCGCGTGAAGTTCTGGCGCATCTCCACCGATGGATTGCCGAGCGTCACGGTCCGCGTCACGTCGGTCGTTCCGTCAATGTATTGCCCGCCGCTATCGACCAGATAGAGCTGACCCCGGACCAGCTTTGCATTGCTGGCGTCCGTCGCGCGATAGTGAATCACAGCGCCGTGTTCGCCCGCAGCCGAAATGGTTTCGAAGCTCGGTTCCTGAAAAAGCGCATCGACCCGCCGGAATTCCTCGAGCTTGCGCTCCGCCGTCAGTTCGTCCACGCCGTCGCGCTCCCAGTGCGCATCGAGCCACGCAAGGAAATTCACGACCGCCGCGCTGTCTCTTTGACTTGCGGCTTTCATGCCGGTCAATTCGACGTTGTTTTTGACGGCGCGCAACATGAGGCACGGATCTTCCCCGCGCTCGACCCCCACGCGCGCATGCTCCAGAATATCGAGGATCGCTTGCGGCGTCCGCGAAAAATCGACCAGCACGGGCCTTTGCGTCCGCGCAAGCTCGGTCAGCGACTTCTCAAATTTTTCCGGTGTCGAAACCGTGCAGCCCGATCCCAAAATCGCCTTCAGGCTTTCCGAAACCTTTCGTTCGTCGACGAACCACTCCACCGACCCGTCGGCATGCAAAATCGCCCGGCTCAGGGGAAGCGGCGTGCACCGCACGTCGTGTCCGCGAACGTTCAGCAGCCATGCAACCGACGCCGCATCGGAAATGATCGCTGCGGCGACACCTTTTTTTCTGAGCTCGGCCGCGATTTCCTGCCGTTTTTCCGCCGAGGCCTTCCCGGCGTAAACGGTATCCAGATGCGTAACCGGCTCGGCGGGACGCTCGGGACGGTCTTTCCATATCTTGTCAACCAAATTCCGGTCGACCGGAACGGCCTCGCCGCCCGCACCGGCCAGTGTCTCTTTGAGGCACTTCGCGTTCTCGGCGGAATGCATCCACGGATCAAAACCGATCCGGATTTTTTTGCCCGCATTCTCCTTGAGCCACGCAATCGGCGTTTTGACAGCAACGTCGTAGATATCGAAATAGTCCTTGGGCACCTGCTTGGCGGCCTGCAACGTATAGCGGCCGTCCGTGAAAAACGCGGCGCCGTCCTTCATCACGATCAGCGTTGCCGCCGATCCGGTGAAGCCGGTCATAAACGCGACCCGTTCTTCGCTGGGGGAAAGATATTCGCTCTGGTATTCGTCGGTCCGGGGAACGATAAATCCGTCAAGTCTGGCGTTTGCCATTTCCTTGCGCAGAGCGGTCAAATTGAGGGAGAATTGCTGGTTTGTCATGAACGCATATTGCCCCGTTATGCCGCTTGAAGGCAAGGGCGGCCCACTCGCCGATCGTCACTTTATCGACAAGCATCAATCCCTGCATTCTATGAGCGGCGATCACCTTATTTACTTGAGAATTCAATAAGCCGGACAGAATGGCGCGGCCGTCTTTGGCCAAATGCGCCTTCAGATCCTTGGCCATTTCGCAAAGAGGGCCTGCAAAAATATTTGCCATGATGAGATCGTATGGAGCCTGTCCGGCCACAATCGGCAACGCATATCCCCGCCCGTGCCCGACGCGAATGTTGGGCCTCAAGCCGTTGAGTCGCGCATTTCCGGCGGCAATGAGCGCAGAATCCGGATCGAGATCGACGGCAACGGCATCGCACCGCGCCCCCAAAACGGCGGCCATCGACAAAATGCCCGAGCCGCATCCGATATCGGCCATGCGTTTGGGCCGAAATCCCGACTTCAAGAGCCTGTGCAGCAAAAGAAGACACCCGCGCGTTGTCGGATGCTCGCCCGTTCCGAACGCATTCGTTGCATCGATCTGCATGGCGTAGAGCCGATTGGGAACCTTCGCGCGATGGAGGGCACCATGAACGGTCCAGCGCGCGATCCTGAGAGGCGGAAAATCCGCCGCCACCTTTTTGAGCCAGTTCAGCTTGGGAATGCTCTGAACGGAAATCTCCGGCGTTTCGATCCCAAGCGCCGCCGTCAGAACGGCCAGCTTCATGGAAATTTCGGCAAGGCCGGGATCGCGATCGTACAAAACCTCAACCCGGGCCGTTTCGGCGCGGGGCGCGTTCAGCACAGTGACCGCAAGGGAGCCGTTTTCGAACGCCTTGCTTATCGCATCCGCATCCTGCGGAGGCAGGGACAATGTCAAAAGCCACAAGGGTCGGGTCAGGCGCATGAAAAACGTCTAGGGTTGGCTCGGAAAATCGCTCGGCTTCGCGGTCTGTGGCTATTTTTTCTTCTTTTTTTCTTCGTACGGATTTTCGCTCTTCTTGACCTGCCAGCGGATCGGTATGCCCGGCAAATCGAACGTTTTGCGCAACC
This sequence comes from Alphaproteobacteria bacterium, assembly GCA_028693775.1. GTDB lineage: Bacteria > Pseudomonadota > Alphaproteobacteria > UBA9219 > UBA9219 > CAIXLI01. The sequence goes on from JAQUUS010000020.1 coordinate 3,111, forward strand.
CGTGCGTCAGGAAGCGCAGATAGCTTTCCGGAAGATCGACCGGCTTGTTGACCCACAGGGAAAACGAAGGCGGACGGCTTTTGATTTGCGTGACATAACGCAGCTTGATGCGGCGGCCCCCGACGATGGGCGGCGGATGAGATTCTTCCATATCCTGAAGCCACCGGTTGAGTTTTCCGGTCGAGATCCGCAGGTTCCATTTGTCGTACAGGCGCATCGCCTCTTTTATGAGCGTCTCGAGCCCATCGCCCGAAACGGCGCAAACGGGAACGAGCGGCACGTTTTCGGCCTGCGCGAGGGAAACCTTGGCCTTTTCGAGAATCTGGCGCGTGATCAGTTTTTTGTCCTCGACCAGATCCCATTTGTTCAGAGCCACGATCAACACGCGGCCCTCTTCGACGATGTGCCGGGCGATAATCAGATCCTGCTTGTCGAACGGTTGCGTGGCATCCAGAACCAGAATGGCAATATGCGCCAGCCGTATGGCGCGCAACGTTTCCTGAACGCTCATGCGCTCCAGGGTTTCGGTTACCCGCGCACGCCTTCTCATACCCGCCGTATCCACAAGGCGAACAGGTTTTCCGCCATGCCGCCATGCAATGGGAATGGCGTCGCGGGTAAGCCCGGGCTCGGGCCCCGTCAAAACGCGGTCTTCCCCGATCAGTTTGTTGATGAGCGTGGATTTCCCCGCGTTCGGCCTGCCGACAATGGCGAGGATCAGGCTTTTTTCTTCGTCTTCGACGGCCTCCTCCTCGGACTCCGGCGGCGCGAACTTCAAAAGCTCCTGATGCAAATCCATCATGCCGTCGCCGTGCGCGGCCGAAATCGGCAACGGATCGCCGAAGCCCAAAGACACAGCTTCGTCCATCGCAGACGGCAAAATCGCACTCTCGCATTTGTTGGCGAGCAAAATAATCGGTTTGCCCGTTTTGCGTATCTCGCGAGCGATGGCTTCGTCTTCGGCGGTTATGCCCGCACGCGCATCCACAACCAGCAAAATCGCGTTCGCGCGCGCAAGAGCGGTTTTGGTCCGTTGCGCCGTGCGCGCCGACAAAGTGCCCTTGCCCCGCAAGCTCTCAAGCCCGGCCGTATCGATGGCGCGAAATTCCAGATCGAACAAATGCCCATCGCCTTCGCGCCAATCGCGCGTGACGCCGGGCTCGTCGCTGACAAGGGCCATTTGCTTGCCGACAAGACGATTGAAAAGCGTCGATTTCCCCACATTGGGGCGACCGGCAATGACTACTGTAAAAGACATAAAATCTACCGCAAAGCTATAAGCGTTCCGTCGTCCGTGACGACATAGAAGGTCCGGTTGGCAACAATAGGCGCGAGATAAACCGGATCCTTAAGATCGATCTGCACCTGACGGCTTCCGTCTTCCGGGGAAAACCCTGTTAAATATCCTTCGGAATTGACCATCCACAAATTTCCCCCGGCAAGGATCGGTCCCGACCAAACGACGGCCTCGGACCCCTTGTCTTTGGGATCGGCGCGGCCGGGCAGCGGGGAAACCCACATCGAACGGCCCGTATCTTTTTCGAACGCGATAAGCTGATTGCTTCCGCCGTACACAAACACCGCATCCCGCGCAACCACGGGCGTATCGATGCCGCCGATGTCGGTTTCCCAAACGCGGTCGCCATTCCGCCGGTCGAGAGCGGCGATGCGGCCGCTGTGGCTGATCGCATAGATGCGGTCGCGCTCGATAACGGGAAGACCGCGAATGTCGGCAATGGCGGGCAACGCACCGATCTGGGCGGGCGCCGCGAGGGAATACGTCCACGACACACGGCCGTTCTGCGCGCGAAGCCCGAAGATTTCGCCGGAGTTATAGGCCACGACAACGAGGTCGCCCTGAACCGCCGGACTCGCAGCGCCCATCAGCGCGGCGCTTTCGGCAACCCCGGCCTGATGCCATAAAATGTCGCCCGTTTCGGCGTCCAGCGCGTTCAGATCGTTGTCGATGCTGATCGCATAGACCCGGTTATTGGCCACGGTCGGCGCCGCGCGCAACGGCTTGAGCAACGCCTTGCGCCACTTGATCTCGCCCGTCCCGGCCTGAAGCGCGACAACGTCTCCGAAGCCCGTCGTCGCATAGACAACGTCTCCGTCAATTGCAATGCCGCCGCCAATGGCGGAATCGTCGCTGTCCTTGGGCGCCGTATCGCGTTCCCATCTTTTTTTACCGGTTTCGGCATCGAACGAACTGACGCGGCCCTCTGCGTCCATGGCATATACTATGCCGCGCGAAACGACGGGCTTGGCAAGCAGCTTGAAATCGGAGCTCGAGCCTTCGCCGATATCGGCCTTCCAGAGAACCTTCGGGTTCCGGGAAGCCTGTGCATTCGGAACGGCATGCTGGCTGTCGTACCCCGGCTGAGGCCACGACAGGTTGACAATCTCGCGAGACAGGGACGGACGCGCATCTTCAAGCGCACGATCCGCCTCCAGCGTTTTCGCCGGTTCGATCACGGAGATGCGGTCTCCCTTGATGGTCGAGCCGATTTTGTTCGTTCCGCCGCTGCAGGCAACAAGCGAGCAAAGAACGGAAAAACAAAGCGCGCGACGCAGATTGTCGTGGTTCATGGGCCCCCGCTTAGTTAAGAGTTCGCAGCGCATTTGCAGCCCGGGCCGAAAGGCTTTGGGGCGCGCGCCGATCCGTGGACAGGCTCGTTAAAATCTTTTCGGCCCGCGCCTTGTCGTTGGCCCGGAGCGCCAGATAGGCCTGAGCCTCCAGCGCCGAATAGCGCCACGAGGCATTGTCCGCCGTCAGCGCGTCAAGCCGACGCGACAACGTTTCCGGGTCGCCGTCGTCCAGCTGAGCCTGCACAGAAAGAAGCGTGCCAAGCTGGCGGAACGCGGGATCGGTCTTCGCATCGCTGGCGAGCCGTTCGAAATAGCCGATGGCTTCGGCTTTATTGTTCTGGTCGAGCGCAACGGATCCTGCACGCAAAAGAGCCAGCGAGCCAAGGCTTTCGCCCTTATGGACATCCGCAAAATTCCGGTAGGCTTCGGTATTTGTCACGCTGCTCATGTCGCCCTGACCCGCAACGAGAAGCTCCGCCGTGACCTTGCGGCTGCGATCGAGCCGCCACGCACGGTACGCCGACGAACTCGCCGTCGACACAACGATCCCCAAAGCAACAAGGACGATCCACGGCCCGTATTTTTTCCATAGAGCTTCGAGCTTTTGGCGCTCCAGATCTTCCTGAACTTCTTGAAAGAGATTGTGTTCGGCCATGAGTTAACCACTTTGTATTTAAGAGATCGGAAGACGTTAAGACTAAAACCGGGCCCTTCCTTAAGATCAACATAAGGGCTTGTTCCGTTGAGCACAAGGGATGTTCGCACAAGGGAATGCTTCGTTTTTTCTTATGAGTCTACCGCGATTTATGGCCTGTTTTGCCCGTTTTTGCTTGACCGGCAGGGCCTGTTATGCGTATGAGTTCCGCCTTGCCCTTTTTCGGCGCTGAGGCCGGGGGCAACGATGAAAATGCATTAACAGACAAAATTTAGGATATCATTATGGCAAATCACAAGTCCGCAAAGAAACGCGCTCGCCAAACGGTTGCCCGCAACGAAAAGAACCGTTCGCGCCGTTCGGTTATCCGGACGCTGGCAAAAGAGTCTGAAGCCGCCTCCGCAACCGGAAACAAAGAGGCCGCGCAGACCTCTCTTCGCAAGGCCGTGTCGGCCCTCGCAAAAGGCGCCGCCCGCGGAACAGTGCACTGGAAAACAGCCGCTCGTAAAACGTCGAGGCTCGCCAAGCGCGCCAAGGCTGCCAAGAAAGCGTAAGTTCTTCCCCCTTTTTTGTTCCGACGATCGCCGTACATCTTTTGTACGGCGATTTTTTTTGTAATAAAATTCAGCGTATCGAAATTTTCTTCGCGTTCGAAAATTTTTTGCTCATGAACAAAATTGGCATACAAGCAATTTTTTTCCGGGTTCAAAAATTTTTTTGCGCTGTTCTCTCTTCGGACCCGTGGACAAAGCAGGCACGATTGATCTATGGTCCACCCGCTTTTGGATGATGTGCTTCCTTAAATGTGGATAGGAAAATATGAACGGTTTTATCTCACTGTCCGTTTCTAATACCTTCTGCCGCAGCGCGTCGCCCGCTTCCGCTCGTTTTACGTCTTAATTCGGGTCTTGTGTGAAAATCCGGGGAACTCTTCGGATTGCGTGGTTTTTTTTCGGCAGACTATTCGATAAACGGGGTTGTAATGAAGGTACAAGAGTCAAGCGCGATTTCTTTGGATGATCATAACAAAGACGCTGAAACGGCTCTTGACGATCTGCGTCTCGCGTTACGCAAGAACCTCGGAGAAACAGCCTACCGCCGCTGGCTCGAACCGATGAGCGGCGAGATCGTTCGCGAAGCATCCGGACTAACCTGTGCCGCGCTCATTCTGCCGACAAGGTTCATGCGCGATTGGGTCGAAGCGCACTATGGAGAAACAATCCTTTCCTTGTGGCGCTCACTTTATCCGCAAGGCACCGTCACATTTTCGGTTCTGTCTCCGCTCTCGAAAGCCGCGCAAGCCAAAAGCGCCATCGATGCGGCCGCAGTATCGGCGCCCCTTCCGCCGCTCCCGGCTCCCTCGGCTCCGCCCGCCATGGGCTCAATCAATTTCAGCGGAGATTTATCGGCAGATCTCGATCCCCGCTTTACGTTCGACAACTTTGTCGTCGGAAAGCCGAACGAGCTGGCTTATGCCGCCGCGCGTCGCGTCGCCGACACCGAGAACCCCGCGTTCAATCCGCTTTTCCTCTACGGCGGCGTAGGCTTGGGCAAGACTCATCTTATGCATGCAATTGCGTGGCACATTCGGAATAATTTCCCGCACCGCCGCGTCATCTATATGTCCGCCGAAAAGTTCATGTATCAATTCGTCCGGGCGCTGCGCTTCAAGGATACCGTTTCGTTCAAGGAACAATTCCGGTCTGTTGACGTTTTGATGATCGACGATGTGCAATTCATCAGCGGCAAAGACACCACGCAGGAAGAATTTTTCCATACCTTCAATGCGCTGGTCGATCGCAACCGCCAAGTCATTATTTCTGCAGACAAATCCCCTCAGGATCTTGACCGGATGGAAGAACGCCTTCGTTCGCGTCTGGGCTGGGGCCTCGTTGCCGACCTGCACCCCGTCAATTATGAGCTCCGGCTGGGCATTTTGCACGCAAAGGCCGAGAAGCTGGGCTGCCCGATTCCGGATAAGGTCTTGGAATTCCTCGCGCACAAGATCGCATCCAACGTCCGCGAACTCGAGGGTGCGCTCAACAGAATTGTCGCGCACGCGCAATTGGTCGGCCGCACGATTTCTCTGGAAATGACTCAGGAAGTCCTGTCCGACCTGCTTCGCGCCTCGGAACGCCGCGTGACAATCGACGAAATTCAAAAGAAAGTCGCCGAACACTACAACGTCCGCGTTGCAGATATGCATTCTGCGCGCAGATCGCGCGCTGTGGCCCGGCCCCGGCAGGTCGCCATGTATTTGGCCAAGCAGCTTACGCCGCGCAGCCTTCCCGAAATCGGGCGCAAGTTCGGCGGACGCGATCACACAACGGTTATTCACGCCGTGCGCAAAATTGAAGAGCTGTCCGCCTACGACGCATCGTTCAAGGAAGACGTTGAGCTTCTGCTGAGGCTTTTGCGTACCGCTCATTTCGACGAATACAAAGACGCCAAGGGAACGCAAGGCGCAGCTGCCATCGACACCAAGCAATAACGCCACGGATAAACAAAAAGAAAAAACCCCGGTATCGGCAACAGTCAGAAATCGGATGGGTAAGCTGCGCCGGGAGAAACCTGAGCGCATCCAAATAATTTGTGTAAATGCGGCCGAAAGCATGCATTAACCCTGCCCAAAAAGCGCGCCGCAAAAAACATGAATCACACGGCGCGCCACACCCCCGGCGATAAGAAAAAAGCGTTATCGGCACATAATAGCAAAAACCAGAAACGGCGCCCTGAAGGCGGGAGGCTTCGGAAACCATGTGTTTTTCATGGTCTTTTTCTGTCTCGCGCCTTGGCCGCGATGAAGGAACGCGCCTCGGGACGCAAGCCGGGAATCCCGGCCCAAACAAAAGTTAGGGTAATGACAGTCAGGAGCGGCTGCTTGGTTAACGAGTGCCGCAAAAACTCACTATGTCAGGATTTGTTTTTTCTGACTCTAGAGGGACTTGAATTCAATCTGAAACGATGGCTATAAGTAAACTTACTATTAACTTTCGTGTGGTCAAACAAGAAGATTCTATAATAATTTGAGTATCTGCTTTGGAGATGTCCGTTGTCATACCTGCCGCTTAACCTCCCGCCAAACCGGGGGAAAATTTTTCTGAGAACGGCCAGCGTATTGCTTGCTTTCTCGGGGCTATGCTTTTCCGCATATGCAGCGCCCAACGGCGTTGCAACGCCAAACACTATTCCATCAAACATTTCCGCCGTTACTTCCGATACGCAAGCAACGGCGCTTCCGGATTCGTCGTTACCCGATATTTCGCAACCGCAAATCATCGCGCCGGAAAAAATTCCGGGAAACGCAGTTACGGAACCGTTCGGAACTTCGGGAATCGACATTCCGTCTCCGCCGCCAGCATCGGCGTTTACCTCCGATGCAACAAGGCTCGCGCTTCAGGCCGAACAAGCCGCTCTGCAAGCGCAAGCCGACGCCGAAGCGGATATCCAGCAGAAAGAGATCGAGCACAACTCGAAGTCCTACGACAGAGCGTCGACCGGGCTTCTGCCATTGTCGCCAGCCCAGATCCGCGATTTTATGCAGCGTCTTGAGCGCGTTCAGGAAGCATCCATTATGCCGTATGCGGGAACGCCCAAAGGCGTGACGCGCCTGACGCCGGTTTCTCTCGATCCGGGCGTTTCTCCGCCGCAGATCAATCTCAACCCCGGCTTTGTCACGACCGTTACCGTCGTCGACTCTTCGGGAGAGCCCTGGCCGATCCTCGATGTCGGCATCGGCGGAAACTTTGAGGTCACCCCGACCTCCGCCGGATCGCATGTCGTTCGCATCATGCCGCTGACTCGCGTCGGCGTGGGCAACCTGTCCATCATGCTGAAAGACCTTCCGACGCCCGTCATCTTCCGTCTGGCATCGGGCGGACCTTCCGTGGATTTGCGTTATGACGCCCGCATCGACAGATCCGGACCCAACGCGAAGCCGCAAATTGTCGATCGTTCGCATCCTCAGGCCGGCGATGCGACGCTTGCCCGGTTCCTCGATACCACGCCTCCGTCCGGCGCCAAGCGCATCAAAGTCGGCGGCCTCGATTCGAGAACGAAAGCGTGGGAAGTCGGCGACAAAGTATATGTCCGCACCCCGTTGACCCTCCTGTCCCCGGCATGGAACGCGAGCATGGTCTCGCCGGACGGAACCTCCGTTTACGAAATCGGATCCGCGCCTGTCTTATTAATGTCGGATAACGGTGCTATTGTACGCGCTCAAATTTTGCGGGAAGAAGCTCATGACAACGAATGATGGAAACGATCCCGGCGAAAACTTCGAAAACGAGTTTGCCGATCCCGAACTCGGATCTCTAGACGAAAACCCCACCCAGCCCAGCGCCGTTGGAAATCTGGCCGAGGCTTGGCGGACAAAACCTCTGTTCAAGTTCACGGTCCTCGTTGTCGGCATTTTTGCCGTTGGCGCCGCCGCCATTAAATTTTTTGGCAGCGCAACCTCGGGTACCGAAGTCGCCCGCATGAGAAGGCCGCCGGCCCTCAACGAAACGCCGGGAGGCGAAGCGTCGTCTTATATGCGCGAGCAAACCGAGATGGCGAGCAACGAACGCATTCAAAAAGCCCTGAACACGGGCGGCAGCGCGTTCCCAACGCCCATCGGGCAAGCATCCGATACGTCGGCACCCAACGCCTTGGGCAAAGAACGCGATCCGCTGAAAGAGCTCCGCGCAGAAACGGACATGCTTAAAAAGCAGGTTCAGATGCAGCAGCGCTCGCCGCGCCGCGCCGAAGCCTTTGACAGCTCTCTCGCGGAAGCGATGCAAAAGCAGCTTGTTCAGCTCGAAGCGAGCTGGCAGCCGCAAGGTATGAAAAGCGTTTCCGGCGCGAATCTCGAAGATCAGGGCCCCGGAGGCACTGGAGGCGGAAGCTCCGCTTCGTCCGGCCGGAGAGACCTGCGCGATGCAGATACAGGAACAAAGAGCACCCGCTCTGCGGCGGCAAAGCCGATCATCAGCCCGGGAACGGTCAACTATGCGCAGATGCTGACGGAAGCCAATTCGGACGTTCCGGGCCCCATCCTTGCACAAATCGTATCGGGCCCCTTGGCGGGCGCGCGCGCTGTCGGATCCTTTCAGGTCGCAGACGGATATGAAAAATACCTTGTCCTGAAGTTCACTCTCGCAGACAAAAACGGCAAGGACTACTCCATCAACGCCATTGCACTCGATCCGGAAACGACTCTGGGCGGTATCGCGACGGAAGTCGACGAACGCTACTTCGCCCGCGTTGTTCTTCCTGCGGCTGCAAGCTTTGTTCAGGGCGTCGGCCAGGCCATGGGCGAGGGAGATTCCTCGATCACGACAAACGGCACGACCACCATCACGACGCAAGCAAGCGCCGGGTTCAAGCGCGGCATGTATAACGGCTTGGGCTCCGCCGCAAGCACGGTTAGCAACTTCTTCCAACAGCAAGCCAACCAGACGAAGCCTTTGGTTCGCGTCGCTGCGGGAACGCCTTTCGGTATGTTCTTTCTGTCTGCGGTCAAATCGCCAAACAATGCGGGCGTTTCCGCGTACGAAGGGGCCGAGTTGTCTCAGGGAGGCCTTAACGGCGTCAGCTACTATGGACTGGGCCCTCAACAGAGCCCTCTCTCGAGTCAGCGGACAAACCTTTACAATTCCGGGTACTCTTCGGGACAAAACAGTGATAACATGCCGTACGTTCATCAGCAGAATTGATGATGGGCGTTTCGTCTGATTAATCGGGTCGTTCTGCCCGAGTGAAAAACGCAGGAGTTTATGATGACCGATAACTTTGGCCAAGGGCCACAAGATCGCGAGGAAGATCCGTCCTTTGAAACAAGGGAATCCCAAGACGATACCCCAGCCGAACAGGAAGACCTTCCCACGGAGATGCCCTCGGAAGACGAGTTTTCGGACCC
>JAQUUS010000273.1 GCA_028693775.1 Alphaproteobacteria bacterium
ATAATCACTGCTATGGTTGTGGCGCTCATAAATGGCTCCCATGCAAGTTAGGTGAAGTCTCAGACTAGCAGGCTATGGTTTGGAGGAACAGCCGCTTCGCCGGGCGTGGAGGCTGCCCGGCGAAGCGATTGCCGAGGTTCCGCTCGATCAGGCGCCTTTGACCTGAATCTTGCGGGCTGTCGTTTTTTCTTCGGGGAGTTTCGGCAGGGTGACGCTCAGGACGCCTTTGTCGAATTTCGCCTCGATCTTGTCGGCGTCGATGCTCGCGCTGAGCGATAGTCTGCGGGCAAAGCTCCCGGACGAGCGTTCGACGATGTGCCAGGTGTCGTTCTTCTCTTCGCGCGATATCTTCTTTTCGCCGCGTATGGTTAGAAGACCGTCCTCGAACGAGACATCGACGTCTTTGTCGGTTAGCCCGGGGAGTTCCGCTGTAACGTGAAAGGCTTTGTCGTCTTCCTTGACGTCCAGCGCCATGGACATCGATGCCGCTTCCGTTGCGAACGTTGGGGGCAGGGATTGCCATCCGTCTTCCAGAGAACGCTGAAGGGCTCGGCCAATCGACATAAACGGATCTCCGGCTATTTCCGGAAAACGTGTGGAAATGAGTGAACGTAGGGTCATAACAACCTCCTCCCGATTAGAGTTAAGAAATTGTTCCTTTTTTTAAAATGGGGGCGTGTTTGGGAAAATAAAGAGGCGGGACGCAAATTTTTTCGGGCAATGGGCGCCTCTTTGAAATGCCAAAGCCTTTTCGCTCCCTTGCGCCCGGCGGCCCGGCAGGGGTATACGATTCCGTATCTCTTCTTGCTGGTTCAATATTTTCTGTAGCGCAATGGCTGACGCATCCTTTACGGGGACGGTAGTGATCGACGGAGAGCCGACGTTTTATTCGGTTTGCCGTTCCAAAAAACGCAAGCGTACGATTGCATTCAAGTTCGTGCGTGGCAATACCTTGCGCGTTCTTGCTCCTTTCAGGGCTTCTCAGGGCGTGATTGAGAGTATTCTGTATCGCCGCGCCGATTGGATCTCGCGCGAACGGTCGCGCCGTATGACGGACTCCGGCAAGGCTCCCTATACGGACGGCGCAGCTTTTTCCTATCTCGGATTTCCTTGCACCGTGCGGATTACGCAGGGGGCTCTTGCGCCTAGGTCGTGCGCTTTGCTTCCTCGCCGGTTTGTCGTTCATGTGCCGGAGGAACTGTCGCCGGACGGCTTGCGGGACGAGGTTCGCCTTGAACTTCTTCTTTGGATCAAAAAGCGCGCGCGCACCAAGTTCAAGGCTCGCCTCGATTTCTGGGCGCAACGGCTTGGCGTTTCGTATAAAAAAATGATTGTTGCCAATCAGGGCGCGCGTTGGGGAAGCTGTTCCGCAGACGATGTCATTCGCCTGAACTGGAAGCTCATGATGGCTCCCTTGCGGGTTGTCGATTATGTCGTCGCGCACGAACTGAGCCATGTGCGCCATAAAAACCATTCGGTCCGGTTTTGGAGTTTTTTGGCTCGGGCTATGCCCGACTGTGAGCTTCGCCGCAGCGAGTTGCGTACTCTCGAGCGCCGAGTCGATTTTTAACCTTGTTAATCTTTTAGGGTCGTGGTTTCGAATCGTTGTGGGTTTAAATGTGCCGTTTCTCCCGCCCTGCGGGAAATTTTTGGCTTAAAATATCAGGGGCCTGTGAGGGCCAGAACCGGTTGTAATTGCTTATAAAACAGGCAAACATTCGAGCCTGAAAGACGGTTTTCAGATGCTAACCCTATGTTTTTTCGTGCAAAAACAAAACGGCTGTGCTATTCGTTTCGGTCTCCGGACGATTTAGGAATAAGGATTTCGTCCCCAGACATAAAATTTTCCGAAGAGTAGCAGGGGGAAACTTGATATGACAACTGCTCGTAAGGGAGCGGCGACAAAAGCCAGCGTACAGTCAAAGGCCTCGAAAGCGGTTAAGGCCAAAAAAACGGCAAAGCCGAGGAGTGCGCTTTCCTTGATGAAATTTCCGCGTCCTAGCCTGACGGCTCAATTGGCCGGGAAGGCCGAGGCTTTGACCCCACGGCTGCAAGCGGCGGTTGACAAGAGCGAAATCGCGGACGTTTTGTTCAATTTCGCGCGGGCGATCGATCGGCTGGACGAGAACCTTCTGCGCTCCGTTTTGCATCACGATGCGACCCTCGATTTGGGACCGGGCGTTTTTCAGGGGATGGGCGGAGATTACGTTCACTGGGTTCTTGGCGTCTTTTCGAATGTGCGCTCGTCGCATCATATGGTCGCCAACATTCGCATTGAGCTGGAGGGCGACGTCGCCAACGTTGAATCCTATTATCATACGCACGTTCGTGTCGAGAAACCGATCGGGCGGGAAGATGTCTTTTTGGGCGGGCGCTATCTGGATCGTCTCGAACGCCGTCCGTCGGGCGCTGCTGGCGTTTGGAAGATCGTTCATCGCAAGGAACTGATCGACTGGGCGCGCACCGAAGCTGCTTCGGATATCTTTTATCATCAGAACCCGGATGCCTACTGGCTTCAGCGGACGAAGGCCGATCCGTCGTATCAGATGGCGCAATTGCCCGGCAGCAATGGCGGCGGAAAGCTTCCCTCGTTTCTGGGGCGCCATTACGAAAGCAAGTCGGTTAAATTCTAGGGCCGGGTTGCGGACGCCGCTGTTTCTTTTGAAACTCCTTGACGCGGCACCC
>JAQUUS010000274.1 GCA_028693775.1 Alphaproteobacteria bacterium
GCAACGCTGGCCCTTCGCGCCCCTGTCGAGGGTGGGGAAATCGAGGAGGATCGCTTTATTGTCCATGTTGGCGGGGAAGCGCCAATGACGCTTTCCTGCAAGATCCTTATTAACGCGGCCGGATTTAATGCTCAGTTCGTTGCCAAGGGGTTTTCTGGACTTCCCGAAACCTCTATTCCGCCGAGGCATCTTGCGAAGGGCAATTATTTCAGTCTGAGCGGCCCGCAACCATTCAAGAGCCTTGTTTATCCGGTGCCAGAACCGGGGGGGCTTGGCGTGCATGCGACGCTCGATCTCGGCGGGCAAGTTCGCTTTGGGCCGGATGTGGAATGGGTGGAAAACGTTGACTATGCCGTCGATCCGGAACGCGGCAAACGGTTTTATGAGGCGATCCGCCGCTATTGGCCCGGGTTGCCTGACGATTCGCTTCGGCCGGATTTTTCGGGCATTCGTTCCAAGATTTCTCCGCCCGGCGCGGACGCTGCGGATTTTGTCGTGCAGGGAAAAGACGCTCACGGCACTCCCAACCTCGTCAATCTTTACGGGATCGAATCCCCTGGACTTACGTCATCCCTCGCACTTGGGAACGCTTGCTTGGAGAAAGTTATTTCGTCTTAGTCGTCTCAAGCCTGCGCAACGGAGGCATATAGAGCATCAACGAGGCGGCAACGTAAATCGACGAATAGGTGCCTATGAAAATGCCCCACGTCAAAGCCGCTGAGAACCCAATCAGCGTATCCCCGCCGATCAAAACCAAGGGCAACAACGCCAAAAGCGTCGTTCCGGCCGTCATTGTCGTTCTGGATAGCGTTTGATTGACAGAGTCATTAATGACGTTCACGAGGCTTCCGACTTTTTGTCGCCGCATGGTTTCCCTCATGCGGTCAAAGACGACGACGGTATCGTTGATCGAGTATCCCGCGAGCGTCAAAAGCGCCGCAACCGCCGTTAAATTGAAATCGAGTTGAAGAACCGAATAGAGACCGACAGTCACGAGAACGTCGTGAAATGTCGAGATCAGGGCCGCGACGCCAAACTGCCATTCGAAACGGAAACCAACATATATGGCGATCGCAAGAATCGCCAACACCGTCGCAAGGATCCCGGCCCGCAGAAGCTCACGCCCCACCGTTGGGCCGACAACTTCGACACGGCGATATTCGTATGTCGATCCAAGTTTGTCGCGCACCGACTGGACGGCTTTCATTTGCGCCGTCTCGTCGCCTTCTTGCCGTTGGATACGGATCAAGACGTCTTCGGGCGTTCCAAATTGCTGGAGTTCGACCTGTCCAAGGTTAAGCGCCCCCAAATCGCCACGCATCGCGCCGATGTCCACCGCCTGAGGACCTTTTACTTCGATGAGAATGCCGCCTTTGAAATCGATCCCAAAGTTCAGGCCCTTCATATACAAGGCAACTATCGTCACAATGACCAAGGCTATCGTGACAAAGAAGGCCACCCAGCGTTTTGAAACAAAATCGATTTTTGTGTCATGCGGGATGATGCGGATTGGACGTAGGAGCATTCGTGTAACCGGGACCAATTATAAGAAATGCCTTTTCCCCTTTGGGATCAGGCGAGGAGAAAGGCATACCATTTCTTCGACAAAGGCCGCAACCCCTGTTTTGCGGATTACCCCTTTAAAAGAAACATCAACCGCATGAAATTAAAAGGCTATTTTGATCCACGGGAGGGATCGGAGGCGAAAATAACATTCGCACGAACAAGTATTTTCTGCGAAACCTCCTGTTGGCCGACGCCCATTCCGCCACTCATTCCATCGTTCGGTGCCGAAGCCATTTCGGCCATGGCTTTGCCGACCCTAAACAAGGCGTTGGGCATAGGCATATCGTGCTCGAAAGCAATCTGGGAAATGCGGTAGGAACGCCCCGGCAATGCCGCATTCAGCTCCTTGAGCTGTTCCGCAACGTCTTTATAAATCCGAACGCGCAAAGCCGCGCGGGCAGTTTCGACTTCCTCGCGGGATGGGGAGAAATCGATATTTTCTACCCTAACCTGCATCCCTGCTTTGCTGGCTTTCTTGGCGTCATCGGCCAAACCGCCCAGATCGGCCTCAGAAAGCCTTGCTTCGAAAAGAAGGCTCCACCGTTCAAGGCCTGTTTTATCCTGCGAACGGTAGAAATTTGTCATGCGCCAATCGGCTTTTGCGGCTGCATTCACCGCTTTGGCCATATCGGCCCGCATGGATCCGGAGTTTTGATCACTGACTGCCGCCTCTACGCCCAGAAGAACGCGCGCGGTTTTTGTCGTCACCCAGTCCTCGGCATATATGTCGTAGGATATGGTATCATCGGCTTTGTCTTCCTCTTGAGCCATAGCGGGAAGAACCAAGAAAAACCCAAAAGAAGCAGCAAGGATAAGACGCTTAATCATGGACGTATTCCCTCCTCAAAGTGAACGGGATGAATTTTGCGACTAAGATTGCCCTCTAAAACTAGCTGGTCTTTCCTCTCAGGCCATCGTTGATCTGTCGCGCTTCGTGGGCCAAAAACGCTTTGATTTCTTCAGGCAGCTCGACTTCCGAGAAGTCCGGAAGCTCTTCCTCTTCGAAGAAATCCGGGACGACGGCGGAAGCATCGGCTTCGGAAGCAGTGTACCCCCTGCCCCCACCCAGATGAGAGGGGCTTTCGAAGGCTTCCACGTCTTCAATC
>JAQUUS010000021.1 GCA_028693775.1 Alphaproteobacteria bacterium
CGGTAAGATAGCCGCTCTCGGAATCCGTTATGGCGCTTCTGACGATACGCATCGCTTTTTCGGCGGAGGCTGCGTCAGGCCCCGCCGCAAGGGCGAACAAGACGTCGATAGCTTCGTTTCGGACGCCGTAATCGGCAAGCGTGGGGATTCTTTTGGCGAGGATTTCGACAAAATCTTCGCCGGGAGGATCGGCGCGCACGGCTTTTGCCATCGCGAGGAATATCGCTTTACCCTGCTTGATGTCGGCGTTGTCCAAAGCCAGGCTGGCGTCGAGGAGTTCTTTCGGCGTTGAGGCGTTCAATTCGGAGCTTTCGTTTTCAAGGAAGCTCATATCAACTCGGCCCTGCCCGTTCGGATCCGAAGGACTGCTTTTGGGAAGAGACGGCTCTGCCGGAACGGAAGGAATAATCGTAGATGTCGATATTCTCCTCGTGCGCCCACTGCATAAACGTCTTTACGCCGTCGTCGATTACGAGGCCGTCGACGGCGTTCGGATCGACCCGCTCGCGCATCGCTATCTGGCGAGCGACATTCATGTTGTCGCTTGTCCGGCGCACGTCGACAATGCCGTCGTCGCAATGAATGCGAAAAACGCCGTAATAGGGACTTCCTTCCCCGTGCTCTCTGGGCGCAGGGTCGGGCTCGGGATTGCCGAATATCTTCTGGAAAGCTTCTTCGCTGATGGGGCGCGTGTGATAATTGTAGATCGATATATTTTTTTCGCCCGCCCATTTTCTGAACTTGTTTACGAAATCGTCGATCACGAGGCCGTCGACCTCGCCGGGCTCGACATGTTCGCGCAAAGCAATTTGCTCGGCGACATTCATGTTTCCTCTCGTCGGCCGCACCTCTACGAAGCCGTCGTGGCAATAAAGACGGAAACTGCCGGAAGAAGAACTGCCCACACGGCGCTCTCGCGTCTCTGACTGCGGCCCGCTATTGTTTTTCGGTCCGGAGAGTCTGGTTATGTGGATTTTCCGCTGCTGCGCCCAGTTCCGGAACTGCCCGATCGTATCGGCGATCACGAGGCCGTTGACAGCGCCCGGTTCGACATGTTCGCGTTCCGCGATCCGTTCGTCGGTGTAGGGCATGTCGGGCGTGCGGCGCACTTCGACCCAGCCGTCGGCGCAGTGCAGGCGCGATGTGCTCGGCGCTTCGGCTTTGCTTCCGTGCCGTCTCGGCACCGAGGTTTCTTTTTTTATCTTCCCCAGAAGCTCTTCTATTTTTCGGTCGTATTCGGACATGCTTTTTTTCTTCGTCACAGGGATTCAAAACGGCTGATTCTTCGAATCGGCCGCCCGCTTCGTTTACGTCTTCTTATATCCCCGAATGACGCAACTATTTCATTCAACCTATGGTTAATGTCAAAAAGGCCGGGCTTTCCGGACGTTTATTGCCGAAAAACCCCTGCGCAGACACTCTTGTTTTTTCAGGCCGGAGTCCCGGGCTCCGACAGGGCGTTCGTTTTCGTGCATCGCGAAACTATTTTCATCAAGAGCCTCGCACGCAACCTCCTGATTTTCCGGAATTTTTTGACGTCTTTTTCGGAACGATTTTCCTTGCAAAAAAAGCTCGTTTTAGACCATAGGTAGGGAAGAATGGATGGTGTTATGACCCACGATACCGGCAGATCTGAATGGCGGAATTTTAGAGGCGAAAACTGGAAAAATCGCGTTGATGTTCGCGACTTCATTCAAAAAAATGATTCTCCTTACGACGGCACCGCAGCCTTCCTCGCCGGGCCAACTCAACGAACCAAGTCTCTTTGGGACAAACTCTCCCTTCTTTTGACCGAGGAACGCAAAAAAGGCGTTCTGGATATTTCCACGGTCAAGCCCTCCTCGATCGTCGCGCACGACGCGGGATATATCGATCAGGACAACGAAATCATTGTCGGCCTTCAGACCGACGCGCCCTTGAAACGCGCGATCATGCCGAACGGCGGCTTGCGCATGGTCAAGGCCGGACTGGACGCCTATGGCTATGCCATGGATCCGAAGGTCGACGAGATTTGGACCAAGTACAGAAAGTCCCATAATCAGGGCGTTTTTGACGTTTACAGTCCCGATATTCTCGCCGCGCGCAAGGCGGGCATCATTACAGGGCTTCCGGACGCCTACGGACGCGGACGCATTATCGGCGACTATCGCCGCGTCGCCCTTTATGGCACCGATTTTTTGCGCGAGTATAAAAAGCGCGAATTCCAGGAACTCGACGACGCCGTTTTCGACGAGAAAACCATGCGCCTTCGCGAGGATTTGTCGGAGCAATACCGCGCTCTGGACGAACTCAGGCAGATGGCCGCGAAGTACGGCTTCGATATTTCCAAACCCGCCGCGTCGGCAAAAGAGGCCATTCAGTGGACGTATTTCGGCTATCTGGCCGCCGTCAAGGAACAGAACGGCGCGGCTATGTCTTTGGGCCGCATTTCCACCTTCCTCGATATTTACGTCGAACGCGATTTGCACGACGGAACGCTGACCGAAACGCAGGTTCAGGAGATGATCGACGATCTGGTCATCAAGCTGCGCATCGTGCGGTTCCTTCGCACGCCGGATTACGATGCGCTCTTTTCGGGAGATCCGACATGGGTAACCGAATCCATTGGCGGCGTGGGCGAAGACGGACGCTCTTTGGTGACGAAGAGCAGCTTCCGCTTTTTGCATACCCTTTACAATCTGGGGCCCGCGCCGGAACCCAATTTGACTGTGCTGTGGAGCACGAAGCTGCCGCGCGCGTTCAAGGATTTTGCGGCCAAGGTTTCGATCGATACAAGCTCGATCCAGTATGAAAACGACGATCTGATGCGCCCGCTTTGGGGGGACGATTACGGCATTGCGTGCTGCGTCTCGGCCATGCGTATCGGCAAGCAGATGCAGTTTTTCGGCGCGCGCGCCAATCTCGCCAAGGCGCTTCTGTACGCCATCAACGGCGGCGTGGACGAAAAATCGGGCGCGAAGGTCGCGAAAGGATTTGAGCCGATTGTCTCGGACGTTCTGGATTATGACGAGGTTTGCGAGAAGCTCGACAAGATGATGGACTGGCTCGCCAAGACCTATGTCAAGGCGCTGAACGCCATTCATTACATGCACGACAAGTATGCCTACGAACGCATCGAGATGGCACTGCACGATCGCGATATTCTGCGCACCATGGCTTGCGGCATCGCGGGGCTTTCGGTTGCGGCAGATTCGCTCTCTGCGATCAAGCACGCAAAGGTCAGCGTTATTCGCAACGATCAGGGGCTTGCGGTCGATTACAAGATTGAGGGATCCTATCCCGCTTATGGCAACAACGACGATAGCGCGGACAGCATTACCGTTGCGCTGGCTTCGAAGTTTATGGAGAAGATCAAGGCTCAGCCTTATTTTTACCGCGAGTCCATGCCGACGCAGTCGATTTTGACCATCACGTCGAATGTCGTTTATGGCAAGAAGACCGGCAATACGCCCGACGGACGCCGCGCGGGAACGCCGTTTGCGCCCGGCGCGAACCCCATGTATGGACGCGACGCCAAGGGCTTTATTGCGGCGGGAGCTTCGGTCGCGAAGATCCCCTACTCGTGCTCGCTCGACGGTATTAGCTGGACGGCTTCGGCAACGCCGGATTCGCTGGGGCATAGCGCCGAAGAACGCAGGGCTAATCTCGTCAACTGTCTCGACGGATTTTCTACGGCAAACGGATTTCATGTTAATGTCAACGTGCTGAACCGCGAGACGCTTGTTGACGCCATGGAGCATCCGGAACTTTATCCGCAGCTCACGATCCGCGTGTCGGGATATGCCGTCAATTTCGTGAAGTTGACGCGCGAACAGCAGATGGACGTGATTAGCCGGACTTTCTATTCCCGCATGTAGGCGGCTCGAAAACCATGGACGACGGAAAAGACCTTGTCGGCTATCTTCACTCGGTGGAAACCGGGGCGGCGGTCGATGGGCCGGGCATGCGTTTCGTTTATTTTATGAGCGGCTGTCCGTTTCGATGCCAGTATTGCCATAATCCGGATACATGGAAAGCCGGGAGCGGACGCAAGGTCACGCTTCGCGAGGCTTTGGACGAAATCCTTCCTTACTGCAAGTTCCTGAAAACGGCAGGCGGCGTGACGATCTCGGGCGGCGAGCCTTTGGTTCAGGCAACGTTTGTGGGCGAGCTTTTCAGACGCCTGAAACGCACGTTCAGACTTCATACCGCGCTCGATACGCAGGGGTTTTTGCATGAGAGCGTTCCGGACGAATGGTTCGAGCCGGTCGATCTTGTGCTTTTGGATATCAAGCATTCGGACCCGGACAAGCATCTCGCTCTCACGGGCAAGCCTTTGCAGCCGACGCTCGATTTTGCGAAAAGGCTCGCGCGGCTGAAGAAGAAAATGTGGATTCGCTACGTTCTTGTGCCGGGCCTGACGGACGACGACGGCGATATTTCTCGGCTGGCGGATTTTGTCGCAGGGCTTGGCGACAGCGTCGAACGCGTCGAGGTTTTGCCGTTTCATCAGCTGGGGGCGTTCAAGTGGAAAGAGCTCGGGCTTGGGTACACGCTTGAAAATACCCCTGCCCCGACGATTGAACAGGCCGAGCGGGCGCGCACACTCTTCAGGGACAAGGGACTGACGGTCTTTTAACCATAGGATGGCTCAAAAAATCTAAAACATGCTGTTTTTGCAGGGATTTTGGTTTTTCGAAAGTATTCTTCCCCGCCCGGAAACGCTCACAAAGTGATAGAATACGCACCGGATTTCAGAGAACGCCTTTGGATTTTTTCATTATGGATAACGAAGATCTTTATCAGGTTCTTGGAGTCGCGCGCGACGCTTCGTATGCCGACATTCGAAAAGTATACAGGACGCTTTCTCTCCAAAACCATCCGGACCGCAATAAAAACCCCGAGGCGACGGAACGGCAAAAAAAGATCAACGACGCATGGGCAGTGCTGGGCGACGCGGACAGACGCAGGGATTATGACGCGCAGCTGCTTCGGGAAAAAAACGCGGTCACTTCGCAAAGAGACGCTTGGGAAGACCTTTTTTCGCGCAAACCCAAACCTGCGGCACAATCGCCTTTCTGGCAAACTTGCCGGGATGAGCCTGCCGAGAAACAAGACCCGTCTTCCGACAATTCCTTCAGGGACTTCTTTATGGATCTTGACGGAATCTCATCGAATCCGAACGTTCGCGCTGAGCGTTGCAAAACCGCGCAGCGGATTATGGCCGAAAAACCGGAATTCGTTCGCAGCGCCGTGAAGGAAATCCTGTTTGCGGTCGCCTCCAAGGGACATGAACCCGCCGTTGGAGCGCTTGTCGGCACACTGCTCGACGTTGCCGCCGACGCCATCGAGCCCGAACATTTCCGCGAATTCGTTCGCGGCGTTTCTTCCCGTCCCGCATTTCCGAAAATGTTCGAGGCCAAGTTCTCGCTGGCTTGCGATATTGCCCGGCGCAGGCCCGATTTGCCCGGCGAGGCTTCGGAGGAAATTCTCGACGCTTTATCGCGGCACACGGATGTGGCGGCGGCAAAAGACCTCTTCGGGCTTTTGCTGCAAACGCCGGAAAAAATTTCTCCCGAAGCTTTTCGCAATTTTGTCAGAGACGAAACCGACAGCGAAAAACTCGCGTTCGCACGCGATATGGCCGAAAAAAACAACGCGCTCGCAAGCGGCGCGGCCAAGGAAATCGCGGAGCTCTTCCGCTCTTTCTCCGATGCGCCGGAAATCACGGAACTCGGCTCGATTCTGGCCGAGGCGGCGCCGGAAAAAATCGAGCCCAAGGATTTTACGAAGATACTGGATAGCATTCGGCTTTCGGAACCTCCAGAGACGCGGGCGCGTCAATGCGAACTCGCCCAGCATATCCTCTCGAAGCGGCCCGACTTGACAAGAACGGCCTTCGATGCCCTGACCATGACCGCTTTTCTTCTTCCCGACGATCCTGCCGTTCAAAACCTTTATGCATTCTGCCGCAAGGCGTCTTCGCCCGGCTCCGGGATACGCGCGGACGCGCCGAAACCGGGATAAGCTACTCTTTTGCAGCCTTTTCGAGCTTTTTGACGAGCGCCTGAATGTCCTTGGGGAGCTTCGAGGAGAAGGTTTTCGTTTTGCCCGTGCGCGGATGGACAAAATGAATCTCCACCGCGTGCAACGCCTGCCTCGGGAACTCAGAAAGCGCCTTGGCGAGATCCTTGTCCATCTTTGCGCCCTTGGCGCGGCCTTTTCCGTAGGCCGGATCGCCAATCACGGGATTTTTGATATGCGCCATGTGCACGCGGATCTGATGCGTGCGGCCCGTCGCCAGCTTGCATTCGACGAGCGAGGCGAAGCCGTAGTCCTTGAGAACGCGATAGTGGGTTAGCGCGGGCTTGCCTTTGCCTGTGACGGCCATTTTTTTGCGGTCTTTGGGGCTGCGACCAATCGGCGCATCGACGCTGCCCGCAGGCGGAACGGGAACGCCCCATACAACTGCGCGGTAGGTGCGGCTCAGGCTGCGGTCAGCGAACTGCGCCGCAAGGGCCTGATGCGCCGCGTCGTTCTTGGCAACCACCATCAGACCGCTTGTGTCCTTGTCGAGCCGGTGCACGATGCCCGGACGCGCCACGCCGCCTATTCCGGACAGGCTGCCTTCGCAATGCGCCAGAAGCGCGTTGACAAGCGTTTTATCGCGGTTGCCCGGCGCGGGGTGGACGACGAGGCCCGCTTTTTTGTCGATGACGATGACATCCGAGTCTTCGAAGACCACGTCGATGTCCATCTCTTGCGCTTCGGGCTCCGCTTTTTCGGGCGGCGGAACCGTGAGCGCGTAGGATTCTCCCGCCTTGACCTTTCGGCTCGCGTCGCGCACGGGCTTTCCGGAAAGACTCAGGAATCCGTTCTCAAGAAGATTCTGGATGCGCGAGCGCGACAGGGAAGCCGCTTGCGCGGCCGCAAGCGCGACGATCGCCTTGTCCGTGCGGACGCCTTCCAGATCTTCGGGAATGACAAGCATAAAAACGCCGGGCTCCGCTTCGAGCCCGGCGAGGTCCTTTGTCGGCCGGGATGAGGTCATCGGATGCCGCGACGCCGCTGGTCGTTGTTGTATTTTTGGGCAAAACGTTCCGCAAGGATTTTGAGGACCCCGGCGACTTTCGCCTCGTGGCCGCTCAGATTGCTGAACACCTTGGCATGCTCTTGCCAATAGAGAAGCGTCACATCGCGCGGCACCGTGATCGGCGGAATGACCATTGTCGCCCGGCTTTGCGCCGACAGGATAACCCATGAGACGCATCCGAGCGTTTCGTCGATATGCGTCCATATTTGGGGAACCAGCCGGATGCGGGCCGCGTTGGCCATGGCCATTTTCGCCGCTTCCGCCGAGACCGCCGGGACTTCCGTTCCGGCAAAGGCGTATTTGAGCGCCGAATCAATGCCGCTCTGCGTCATCCCGCACGTCCCGGACGCCTTCGCGTTTTCGAACCACGCATCGTCCACGATAACCTGCGTCACCCCATACAACTCGGGCGCATAAACCTGGGCCTGGGCAACGGAGGGCGCGATGAATGGAACCAGACACCCCAACAAGAACAGACGGCCCAATCCCTTCATTACTCCCCTCCTTTTATTTATTCACGCTCGTCGCGCTGCGTACGCTCCTTGCGTTCATGGCGTTCTTGCGCATCCACGGTCAACGTCGCAATCGGCCGCGCATCGAGGCGCTTGATTCCGATCGGCTCTCCGGTTTCTTCGCAAAAACCGTATTCGTTGCGCTCAATACGCTCCAAGGCTTCATCGATCTTGCTGATGAGCTTACGCTGCCTGTCGCGAGTCCGCAACTCCAATGCGACTTCCGTTTCCGCAGACGCGCGGTCGGTGATGTCCGGCTCTTGCATGCCGCCGTCATCCTGCAACTCCTGAAGCGTCAAATCCGCTTCGCGCACAATGTCGGCTTTCCATTTGATGAGCTTGTTCCGGAAATACTCAAGCATAACCGGATTCATGTACGGCTCTTTTTCCGAGGGCTTATAATTCGGCGGAACTGTTACGCTTATCATGAAGGGCTCCTGTTAAGGTGTCGCTCGTTTCGGGGAGAGGAAGATAAAAGAACCTGCCTCATCAAGTCAACGCAGGATAAAAGTTGACTTTTCTCAATAAATTCATCGGGCTGGTGCGCCTGCTCAATATATCCGGGGCCGCAGATGGCCACATCAGCCCCCAGTTTCTCAAAAAATCCGGCTTCGGTCGCAAAACCGCCGCTGTAGATCTTGGCCTCTTTTCTCAATGTTTTCAGCGACTTGATGGCCGCATTCTCCGCCGCGCCCAGAAACGGCGGCAGATCGAAGACAGAGGTCGTTTCCATCCCCGCTTTCGGCGCATGCGCTTCAAAACGCGCCTTGAACCGCTCTTGCGCCTTTTGGGTCGCTTCGGCCAAAATCTCGCTCGCCGTTTCGCCCGGGTGCACGCGCACCTGCCACAGAAGCTCACAGAACTCTGCCGTGATGTTTTCTGCCGTGCCGCCCTTGATCGTTCCCATGTTGAGCGTTGTGTACGGAGGATCGAAGGTCGATCCGGCAACCGGGCGCGCTTTCCGCTCCTCGTACATGTCCATCAGGATCCGAATCAGCTCCGCAGTCAGCTCAATCGCGTTCAGCCCTTTGTCCGGCTGACTCGAGTGACAGGGGACCCCTTCGATGCGCGTCAAAAACGCCGAGCAGCCTTTGTGCCGGTCGATCATGTCGAGCCCCGTCGGCTCGCCCAGCCAGACCCAATTCGGACGGACGCCTTTTTTGCCCAGAAAATCCACAAGGCGCACCGCGCCGAGCATGTCGGTTTCTTCGTCGCTCGTCAGCGCGAGGTGGAAGCCGCCTCCGTCCTTCGACGCCAGGGCTTCAGGAACCATCGCCAGCGCACAGGCCAGAAAGCCTTTCATGTCGGCTGCGCCCCGGCCATAGAGCTTGCCTTCGCGATCCGCCAGCTTGAACGGGTCGGATGTCCAATGCTGCCCTTCGACAGGCACGACGTCGGTATGGCCCGCGAGGACAATCCCCGAGCTCCCCGAGCCGACTGTGGCCCACAGGCATGCTTTGTCGCCGCTTTCGTCCGTGACGATTTCGCTGGAGACCCCGTGTCCGTTCAGATAGTCGCGGACGTACTCGATGCAGGCGCGATTCGGTTTGCTTGATGTCGTATCGAACGAAACAAGCCGCGCCAGAACTTCTTCAACTTGTTTGGACAAGGGCTTTCCTTACGCTCTTGATTGTGAACAGCTGGACTGTGCCGGATTCGCACGCCGCAAACAAGGCCTCTCCGGCGGCATTCCACACAAGGCCGTTGACCTGCGATCCGTGCGGCGGGGATATCAGCGCTTCCATGCGGCCGTCGAGCGGCGCAAGGACGATCATGCCATCGCTGTAGCCCACGGCGACCATATCTTCGCCCGGATGCGGCGCAACCTGCGTGACGAGCCGACCCTCGGTTCCGCCCAGCGTCAGCGGCGCCTTGCCCCACGGACCGCCGCCCGTGAACGGCCAGCATACCGCCTGCTCCGCTCCCGACGTCGCCAGATACCGCCCTTTGGACGTGAAGGCCATCGAGCGCACTTTGGCCGCATAGCCCTGCATTTGCATTTCCTTGCCATCCGACAATTGCCACCCGTGCAGGGAACCGTCTTGCATGCTGCTGAGCAGAACCCGGCTGTCGGGGCTCCATACAAGGCCAAGATGGGAGCCTTTCCATTCCAGCGTTTCGGCTTTCGCCTCTTTGGCGTTCGTCCACCACCATGAGAGGCCGTTGTAGTAACTCGCCGCCAGCCGCTTCCCGTTCGGGCTGAACGCCACGTCGCCCGGCGTTCCGGGAAGCTCAAGCGGCGCGCCAAAGCGTTCGCCGCCCTCTTCGTTCAGCACATGCAACGTTTTGCCGGTGCTGTAGGCTCTCAGGCCGCCGTCAGGCGCAGACGCGACATGGTCGATCCATCGGCCCGGGTGCTCGGCCAAAAGCGTCGTTTCGCTCAGTTCGGGATCGAGGATCAGGACTTTTCCGTCGTCTCCGCCCGAGAGAAACGCGTGCTCGTCGGCATCCGCTCCCATCGACAGCGATACGCCTTCGTGCATCTTCACTGTTTTGGGCTCTATCGCTTCGTCGCTCGCGGGCAACAGCCGCACCGTGCCGTCTCCCATGGCCAACGCGACCCAGTCGCCGTTGCGGTTGATGCAGAGCGAGAGAACCGGGGCGTCCAGTTGCCACTGGCTGTGAACGGCTGAGATCATTATTTACACTTCCATTGCATCGTGCAGGCGATGTCGTTGCGGCCTACTTCGTTGAAACCCGCTCGTTCGTAGAACCTTTTTGCGGGGTTGTTTTTATACACTTGCAGCCCCACGTCTACGCTTTTTTCGCGCGCATCGCCGAGAATCTGGCGCAGGATTTTTTCGCCAAGGCCTTTGTTTTGATATTCGGGACGCAACTGGATTTGCTTGAGCATCCACGGATCGGATGCGCGGTCGACTTTCAGAAGCCCGATGTCCTTGCCCTCGAGCCTGATGATTTGCGCGCAATCGAAATTGTCCATCACGCGCTGCATCTGAAGCTCATCGTCATATTCCATTCCTGCGCTCAGAATGTGCGCGCGCATCGCATCGGCACGCAGGCGGACGAGAAACGGTAAATCCGTTTCGGCCGCTTTTCGAAATTCAAATTCGTTTCTGGATTTCATCTCGCTTCCTTATCGGCCCTGCTATGCTTTCTCTTTTTACGCACCGGTGAGGCGTGGCTTCATTATAACAGGTTTTTCAGGGCTGTCAGGCCATTATGGACCTTATGGCGGCCGCCAGATCGGCCATGTTTTCATAGGCGTTCTCGGCCCCCTCCTTGCGCAGGATTTCCGTATGGCCGGGGCCGCAATGGCTCGCCCCGGCAAACCCCAAAACCCGCATATCCGCCGCTCTCGCGGCCCGGACGCCCGCAACGCTGTCTTCGATGACAAGGCACGCCGACGGCGGCGTTCTCATGCGCTCGGAGGCATACAAAAACAGGTCGGGCGCAGGCTTGCCTCTTTCGACCTCATGCGAGGAGAAAACGTTCGGCGCAAAAGCCTCCCACAGGCCGACAAGGCCAAGCGTGCGCCGTAGCGTTTGCGGACCGCTCCCGGATGCCACGCACTTTTTGGCGCTCAGCGAGACGACCAGATCCTTGACGCCGGGAATCGCTTTCAGGTTCGTCTCGTATCTTTTGAACACCGAGGCACGCACCGTATCCCAGAATCCGGGAGGCAACCTGACGCCGTATTCGGATTCGATTTCTACCGTCGCCGTTATCCGGCTACGGCCTACGAATTTTTTAAGAACTTCGTCCATAGACACGGCCAGACCGATTTTGCCAAGCTCTTCGGCAAACACTTCGTGGCTTAAAAGCTCGCTGTCGATCAATACGCCGTCGCAATCGAAAATAACGAGGCCGGGGCGGACACGCTCTTTTTCGCTCATGAATTCATCCTCGTTGGTTAACTTGCATTAAATATATTCCGGCTTTCGGCGGCGTTTCGCCGAGTTAAGCGATCGTAAAGAAAAGCTCGAAAAGACGGAAATATTTTTTCATTCCGTGGGCGCGAAAGAATTAGTCGTAAGAAAATAATGAGCTATTCCGTGGTATTCTAGGGCCATGCACGAAAGAATGTTCGGAGCGCCCATATGAAGGAAAACACGATCAGGCAAAAACTCAGCAAGGTCACGTCGCAAGGGGCGGCCAAGTTGACAAACGCCCTCAAAAATCTCGACGAAAATACCAAGGAGCGGTTGATCACCTTTACCGCAGAAGCTTCCGGCGCGGTGACCGAAAAACTCGTGACCCTTGGCTCTGCATGGGCTGAGAACAAAACGAAGAATCCCAACGGAAAAACGGCCAAGGTCCTTAAACAGGCGCCAAGCGTCGCACGCACTGCCGGAAACATGGCCCGAAGAAAAACCTATGACGTTTTGAAAACAAAACTGGCTGCCGACACGCCCGCCGCAGAGGCGCCGATGCCCAAGCCGACGCGCAACGGAAATGTCGTTCGGAGAAAACAGGGCCTCAATTTGACCTGCTGACGATCTTCAACCGCGCCGCAATCATGGTTAATTGACGTTAAGTAAAAAAGGCGGGGGGTTCCCGGCTCGGCCCAATGCATTCGCGCGG
>JAQUUS010000275.1 GCA_028693775.1 Alphaproteobacteria bacterium
CTTGAAAAACACGGAATATTTCGACATCACCGATCAAACGTTCTCCGATGCCGAAGCCCACGCCCAGTTGCAAAAAGGCGAACGGCAGTTTGTCGTCACCATCCCCGAAAACTTCACGCGCGACCTTATCCGCCGGGAAAAGCCGACAATCCAAATCGAAGCCGACGCGACGGATCCGACAGCCTCCGCAGGCGCCCTTGCCACCGTCTCCGGGGTCATAGAACGGCTGATCGAAAAAGAACTCACAGGCCCCCTCGCCACGCTCAAAACAAGCTCCCCGCCCTTCGGCGTCGAGGTTCACCGCCTCTACAACCCCGAAGGATTCTCGCGTTATAATATCGTGCCCGGCCTTATGGGCATCGTGCTGACCCTGACGGGCGTCGTCATGACGGCCCTTTCGCTCACCCGCGAGCGCGAGCGCGGCACGATGGAAAACCTTCTCTCCATGCCCGTCGCGCCTTTCGAGGTCATGGTCGGCAAAATCGCGCCTTATATGGTGATCGGCTTCGTTCAATCGGCCATCATCGTCCTGACGGCGAAATTCCTGTTCTGCGTCCCGATCCTCGGAAGCCTCTGGCTCCTTGCCGCCGCGCTCTTAATCTTCATCGTCTGCAACCTTGCGCTCGGCTTTACCGTCTCGGCGGGGGCGCAAAATCAAATGCAGGCCATGCAGTTTTCGATCATGCTGTTTTTGCCGTCGGTTCTTCTTTCAGGCTTCATGTTTCCGTTCCGGGGCATGCCCGAATGGGCGCAAACCGTGGGCCAAGCCCTCCCGACAACCTACTTCATCCGCATCGTCCGGGGCATTCTCCTAAAAGACAACACCTTCGCCGAAATCTTACCGAACCTGTGGCCCCTAGCGATCTTCATGGTCCTCATTTCGCTCGCCGCCATGAAGCTCTACAAACGCACGCTCGATTAATCCCCGCTTACTTGATCTTATCGATAAAGAAATCGTACGGCCTCTCCGTCCCCTCGGTCACGCGGTACTGCAAGATCTCGTCGATCTCGTTGTCAGGCGTAAACGTCAGAACCTTCGGCGTGCGTGTCGCCAAGTCTTGGGGCTCGATGCTCTCTGTCGCCGCAATAATCACCGCGTCGCCGACTTGGCAGGTACGCGCCGCCGCGCCATTCAAAATGCAGCATCGCGATCCGGGCTTGCCATAGATCACATAAGTGGAAATCCGCGCACCGGTGCTCCGGTTCCAAATATTCACGAACTCCAGCGGATAAATGCCCGCCGCCGCGCAGTGATCGGGGTCGAGCGTAATCGACCCGTGATAGCTTAAATCGGCGCCTGTCACGCGCAAGCCATGCAATTTCGCCCGAATAATCTTAATCATGTTTCGATCCAGAACCTTTTCCAGAAAAACCAAGGCGCCATTATATTCCGTTTCCCCGGCATTCCTATAGGCTTCGACCGGCTCGAATAAAATTGCGCAAAGCCCCGCAAAACGTTAATATTTTCGGATGAACGCTCCGGACTCCCCCCGCCAAACGCCCCTCAAACTGCGCATCAAACGCTTCCTGCCCCGAAGCCTCTTTGGCCGGACGCTCCTTATCTTCGTCATCCCGACGTTCATCATGCTCGCGGCGGCAACGTATGTCTTTTTCAACCGACATTGGTATACGGTCACCAACCGCATGACGCGCGGCCTCGCGGGGGACGCGGCAACCGTCGTCGAACTTCTGGAGGAAAGCACGTCCCCGGAAATGACCGCGCACATCGAGCGCCTCGCGCGCGAGAAAATGCTGCTCCGGGTTTCCTTCGCCCCGAACGCCAAGCTTCCGCCGCCCATCCCCATCCGCGGCCCCATCGGCGTGATCATGAAACACGCCCTGAACGACGCGCTGGCGGCTCCTTATGTGCTGAACATGAACTACGCGCCGGAAACCATCGGCATCAAAATTGCCGCGCATGACGGCGTCTATACGATTTTGTCCCCCGAACGCCGCGTCTATACGCCGACGACGCAAGTTTTCATTTTGTGGATGACCGGCAGCTCGATCCTCCTCACGTTCATCGCCCTTCTGTTCATGCGCAACCAAATCCGCCCCATCCGGCGGCTCGCGGCGGCGGCGGACGCCATTGGCAAAGGCCGCGAGGTTCCGTGGTTCAAAGTCGAAGGCTCGTCGGAGGTTCGGCAAGCGGGTGCCGCCCTTATGGTCATGCGCGACCGCCTGAAACGCCAAATCGCGCAACGCACGGCCATGCTGGCGGGCGTCTCGCACGATCTGCGCACGCCGCTGACGCGCATGCGCCTTCAGGTCGAGCTGATGGGCGCGACGCCCGAAACGAACGAGCTCCTCAGCGACGTCGCCGAAATGGAAGAAATGCTGAACGCCTACCTCGCGTTCGCGCGCGGCGAGGAAGCGGAACCGACGGCCCCCGTCGACATCGGCCAGTTGCTGGAAGAAATTGCATCCTCGGCGCGGCGGCAAAACCCCAACATCGCGCTCGACGCACCTCAAGGCCTCGAAGTTCTGATGCGCCGCCACGCCATGAAACGCTGCCTGACGAACCTCGTCGCCAACGCGCTGCGCTATGGAAGCCGAGCCGACATCCGCGCGGAATCCAACGATCAAACGATCTCTGTCACCGTCGACGACGACGG
>JAQUUS010000276.1 GCA_028693775.1 Alphaproteobacteria bacterium
AAGCAAGAGAACAGGCGCGCCGCTCGGCCTCGGGCCTGTCAGCCGGTAGCGCATGACCCAACGCGCGGTATCGGAAAGGCCGAAGCGATCCGCCGTGTCATTGATGGCGCGGTCGGAAACAGCCGTGCCGCAAATCCAGACGCCAGTGGCAAGATCAACCATGTCGGGGCTGAAATCGTCGAGAAGCTGCGAGGCCAAAACGATCTGGACGCCCCATTTGCGGCCTTCGCGAACGTCGCGGATAACCTGTGCGCGAACAGCGGGGCTTTTGCTGGTGCGATGGAATTCGTCGAAGCAGAGACGCTTGGGAGTCTCACGGATATCGCGCACACGCGCTTCGTGATAGGCGCGGTACTTTTCGGGCACGGAACGCAACATGTCAGGGCCCAACCACCACGCCCGAACGATCACATGGCGCGCCAGCATATACATAACGGCTGTTTGACGGTCCGCCGTGGCATCGCCTTGCGGAGAAACGTTTTGCAAGTCCACGGCAACGACACGAGCACCTCCAACGTCAAATCTCGTGACAGAGGCCAAAATCGGGAATTCACGCACAGCCGCTGCGATCATACGCTCGAACGCATGAATGATGGTTTCGGCCGAAGCGCCAACCTGCGTCTCTTCCAGCAAGGCCCGGATTTGAGGCCTGCGGGTCGCCGTCACGGCGTCGACGAGGGTCGGTGCCGCAT
Organism: Alphaproteobacteria bacterium; assembly: GCA_028693775.1. Classification (GTDB taxonomy): domain Bacteria; phylum Pseudomonadota; class Alphaproteobacteria; order UBA9219; family UBA9219; genus CAIXLI01. The sequence goes on from JAQUUS010000276.1 coordinate 693, forward strand.
GGCGCTGCGCCAGCATGGCTTTGTGAAATTCACCCTTGTCGAACAAAGCGTCAACGACATCCCACCAATAGGGATCTTGAGGCAAGTGAATATCGTGCTTGGCAATTGCTTCGTCAACATCCGGCTCGATACGGACCAGATATGGACGCGGCTCGGAGTTCGCGCCGCCGTCGTCGCGCCAACGGTACATTTCGTCGATACAGAGGCTGACCAATTGCATCATGCCGTCGTACGTCTCTTCCTGCCCGGCATTGGTGCACAAAAGGGTCAGGAGCTCGACGAGGTATGAATGTTCTTCCGGCAGCGGATAGCGGCAGCCCAGCTGGGTGTCGAACGGATTGATGGCATAATCCGGCGTCATGCGCAGTTTGAAGTGCAAGGCTTCGTGGCGCCGGTCCGGCGGCAAGGCATCGCGGATAAGCGAAATGAGCCCCGACGACGACGGGCCGATGTCGAGAATGGCCACATACGGAAGGCGTGAGATGCCCGCCGACAGGATGGTGCCGAGGTTGAGCGCGTTCATCAAAACGGATTTTCCGGAACCCGGCTGAGCGAAGATAAGATCGAACCACAGAGAGGTTAGCGCGGTTCCGGACTGATACGGCCATACGCGGCCATCCGGCGTGCGGAAGATAACCGATCCTTCCTTGAACGGCGAAGACGCGCGCTGCCACGGGAGCAGCTTCACAGTCTCGGAGAACGGAAGGATGACCGACGGAGCCGTCGAAGCGCAGGCAACGCCCAGCGCCGACGACATGAGAACGTCCAGAGGATCGCCGCCCGCCGACGATGCCTGACAATAACCCCACGATTCGATGGCCTGCGTTAGTGCCCCAAGGCGCGTTTCGATGAGCTTGCGGTTGTTGTTGGGCGCATAGGTCGAAACAGACAGGCGCATTTTGACCACAGGCTCGCTCTGCGACAATTTTTGCAAGGCAAGAAGGGAATCGCGGATTTGCTTGTTGACCTGATTTGTAAAAGCAAGGACTCCCGCCGCAAACGCGCGGAACGTCGCCCCCTGAATCCCGCCGCTTTCGACGAGAATCGACATACGGAACGGAACGTCATGATCGATCAAACGGGACAGAAGCTGCGGAAAAGGAGACGGCTCGGACGGAGCCAGGGTCATATCGACGCCGCCCCACAACATCGATCCAATCCGAACGATGCTTCCGGACACAACTTGCGCATTTTCGGTACAGATTTGCCGTCTTAACGGCGGCCAAAGAATATCGGAAACATCGGTATCGCCGTGTTGAGGCACTCGCGGCAGCAACGGATCTCCCGGAAGATTCGCGCGCCAATCTTTATGCCCAATGCCGGGATAGATGCTCGATCTCACGGCCATAAGGGCATCATGAACGGACATGACTTCCGATCTCATGCCGAGTTCGTCAAGCGCTCCGGAAATGGACGAAACATAGCTTTTGTGCCTTTGGCGAAGCGTTTCGATCGCCAGCATCGGAAACTGGGCATCCGCCGCCTTGGCCCATTTCTTGGCCATGCGCTGCTTGAGTCCGACATTGAGCTCGGCCTTGCTGAGAACCGACGGACGGGTCCAGAGGACAAAATAGATTTCTTCGTGCGCAATGTGCCGCGACAGGTTCCGGCGACGTTCGTTGAGCAAATCGGTCAGATCCATGTCCATGGCGCGCATGGCACTGCGATTGCTATTCATAATGCCTTCGATGTCCTGCTCGGCCAACGAAGAATCGCGCGAAAAATAGACCTGCAAGGCGTAGCCCGGGCGATCGAAGCGCGAGCCAAGCTTGAGAGTCGCCTGTTCGATAATCCATTCGTATTCCGTGTCGCCGATAATCTGGCGCGCGCCGAACATTTTAATAAAGCTGACAAGAGATCCGTCACTCGCAATAAGAGTCGTGTTGTCATCTGACGTCTCCAATT
>JAQUUS010000277.1 GCA_028693775.1 Alphaproteobacteria bacterium
GGCATGCTGGAGGGCGAGGACGTCCTTAACACCGTCGCGGCCCTGCGCGCGATGGGCGCTGAGATCCATAAGGACAACCGGGAAATTTGGCACATCCGGGGCGTTGGCGCGGCCGGGCTTCGGGCACCGCAGCACGTTTTGGAGATGGGAAACAGCGGGACGTCGACACGGCTTTTGATGGGGCTCGTGTCGGGGTATTCTTTTACCGCTCGCTTTACGGGCGACGCTTCTTTGTGCAAGCGTCCTATGGGGCGCGTGATGCAGCCCTTAACCTTGATGGGCGCGACGTTCGAGAGCGCGACGGGGACGCTGCCGCTCAGCGTTACGGGGGCAATTTCCCCCAAACCTATCACTTATGAGCTTCCTGTCGCGTCGGCGCAGGTTAAATCGGCCATTCTTTTGGCCGGATTGCGCGCCGACGGCACGACGACCGTGATCGAAACGTCGCCGACCCGCGATCATTCCGAAAACATGCTGCGCGGTTTCGGCGCCGATGTTTCGGTTGAAAAACGGGCGGACGGTGCGGACGTTATTTCTCTTGTGGGCGGGGCCGCGCTTAAGGCTCAGCACATCGACGTGCCGGGGGATCCGAGTTCGGCAGCGTTTCCGCTTGTTGCGGCGCTGCTGTGCCCGAAATCGGTTCTTCGGCTCCGGCATGTCGGCATTAATCCCCGTCGCGCGGGGCTTTTTGAGGTTTTGCGCGAGATGGGCGCGAAGATTGCATTTGAAAATCGGCGTAACGAGGGCGGCGAGCCTGTTGCCGATCTGATCGTCGAGGGAAGCTCTTTGAAAGGCGTCGATGTGGCCGCCGACCGCGCACCCAGCATGATCGATGAATATCCTATTTTGGCCGTTGCCGCCGCGTGTGCAGAAGGCACGACGCGCATGCGCGGATTGGGCGAGCTTCGCGTCAAGGAGAGCGACCGTCTTGCGTTAATGGCCAAAGGCCTTACGGCATGCGGCGTGCGCGTCGACGTTCAGGGCGACGATTTGATCGTTCACGGCACGGGCGACGCCCCTGAGGGTGGCATCACCGTGGAAACGGCCATGGATCACCGGATTGCCATGAGCTTTTTGGTGTTGGGCCTGCGCGCCAAAAACCCCGTTTCCGTTGACGACGGCACATTTATCGCGACGAGTTTTCCGACGTTCGTTTCCATGATGAACGGCCTCGGCGCCAAGATCTTGTAACTTTTCCATCTTCCTGCCATCTTAGCCGCATGACGCTGTCGCCCCCCGAACCGCCGCTGCCTTTTTACAAGAAACCGGTCTTTCGCCTTGCGAATTTGGCCGTTTCGGCTGCCGTTCTTTTGGGACTAGCGGCGGGATCGGCGCTTGCGGTCGGCATGTTCGCAGCGGGGCCTTTGACGGAAGGAAAAACCATCGTCGTTTCTTACGGCGCCGGGGTTTCCGATATTGCGTCCATCCTTCTGAAAGAAAACGCCGTTTATGCGAAGCTGCCGTTTCGCTTTGCCGCACGCCTTGCGGGATCGCTGAAGGCCGGGGAATACGCGCTTCCGGCGGGCGCAAGCGCTTTCGATATCGCGCGGCTGATTCACGAGGGACATTCCATCGCGCGGACGTTTACGGCGGCGGAGGGCTTGACGTCCGCTGAGATTGTCCGGATGCTGGAGGCCGATCCGGCTTTGAGCGGGAATATCGACGGCGTTCCGCCGGAGGGATCTTTGCTGCCGGAAACGTATCGGTATAGTTATATGGACTCGCGCAGTGCCGTCATTTTGCGCATGCAGCGCGCCATGCGCGAAAAGACGAACGCGCTTTGGGCGACGCGCGAAGGCGGCCTTGCCGTCACATCCATCGAGCAGGCTCTTGTTCTGGCCTCGATCGTCGAAAAGGAAACGGGCAAGGCGGAGGAACGCGCGAAGATTGCGGGGGTTTTTTACAATCGCTTGCGCCGGGGCATGCGGTTGCAATCGGATCCGACCGTTATTTACGCCCTGACACAGGGCAAAAGCCCCTTGAACAGGTCGCTGACCCATGCCGATTTGGCGACGCCTTCGCCGATCAATACCTATGCGAGCGACGGGCTTCCCCCGCAACCGATTTGCAATCCAGGAAGCGCTTCGATTCACGCGGCGCTGCATCCGGAGCATCACGATTTCTTGTATTTCGTTGCCGATGGAACGGGGGGACACGTTTTTTCGCCCGATCTTATGACGCATAACAAAAACGTCAGCGCTTGGCGCTCGAAACTGCGCAACGCGGCGCGGCCATGACGTCGATTGCGGACAATTTGGAGAGCATCCGGAGGCGCTTGGGGACGGCGACGCTCGTTGCCGTGAGCAAGACGCACGGGCAAGACGCCGTTCGCGAGGCCTTGGAGGCCGGGCAGCGCGTTTTCGGCGAGAACAGGGTTCAGGAAGCCGAAAAGAAATTCCCGGAATTGCGGCGTCTCTATCCGGATATCGAGCTGCATCTGATCGGCCCGTTGCAGACGAATAAGGCCCTGAAGGCCGCCGAGGTGTTCGACGTGATTGAGACGCTGGATCGCCCCGCTCTTGCCATGGTGCTTCAGAAGGCTTTTCGGAAAATCGGGAGAGCGCCACGCTGCTATATCGAAGTCAATATCGGGTT
>JAQUUS010000022.1 GCA_028693775.1 Alphaproteobacteria bacterium
CCGCTTTCTCTGCCGGGGCTTCGGCTGCCATTGTGATGCGCCAGCCCGCTCAGACGCCTCCCGGTATGCCGCTTGTGTTTGTCGAGGATACGCTGGCCGCTCTCGATGCGCTGGCGGCTGTGGCGCGTCGGCGCGCTCAGGCGAAAATTGTTGCTGTGACGGGGTCGGTCGGCAAGACCACCGTCAAGGAAATGTTGCGCCTTTGCCTGTCGGCTGTCGGGAAGGCCTATGCAAGCCCCGGGGCGTCGAACGACCGGCTCGGTGTGTCGCTTTCGCTTGCCAATCTTCCGGCGGATGCGCACTACGCTATTTTTGAAATCGGCTTGGGCGGGACGGGCGACATTGCTTCCCTTTCGCGCCTTGTGCGTCCCGATGCCGCTGTCGTTACCTCCATTGAGGCGGCCCATCTGGCGGACTTCGCTTCTTTGGAGGCCATTGCCGATGCCAAGGCCGGGGTTTTTGACGGGCTCGCGGCAGGCGGCGTCGTTGTGCTCGATCGGGAGGGGCCTTACTATTCGCGCCTCTGTGCGGCGGCAAAGGCTCGCGGGATTAAATCCGTTGCTTGCTTCGCTTCGAAGGGCAAGGCCGACGCTTTCTTGCGCGATCCGATTTTGATGGAGCAGGGGAGCATCGTTAAGGCCTGCGTCGGCGGGCGCGAGGTTTCCTATGCCTTGAGCGTTCCCGGCGCTCACATCGTCAAGGATTCCCTGATCGCTCTTTTGACGGCTTTCGCCGTGAGCGGAAAGGCCGAGGAATGCGCTGCCGCTTTGGCTCATGTTGCGCCGATGAAGGGATGCGGCCTGTCGCGGGAGATCGACTGGGGCGAGGGTTGCGTGAGGCTGATCGATGAATCCGGCGCTTGCAATCCCGTTTCCGTTTGCGCCGCCATTCAGGTTTTGGGGCAGTCGATGCCGCCCGGCGAGGGCCGCCGCGTGCTCGTTCTGGGCGAGATGCCCGGTTTGGGGCGCACGTCTCCGGATCTGCATCTCGCTCTTGTGGCCGATATCGTCAAGGCCGGGATCGATCGTGTTTTCTGCTTCGGCGATACCGTTCGTTATTTGTATGACGCCTTGCCTGTGTCTTTGCGCGGGGCTTATTCCGTCGAGGCTGCGGAACTTTCTCCGTTTGTCGTTCGCGCACTTCGCGACGGCGATATTGTGACCGTCAAGGGCGCAGGCGAAGCGGCAACGAAGGCTGCGCTCGACGAGTTGCTCTCCCTTTCAAACTCTTCCCAAAACATAGCCGTTAACGCCTGAGGATTCTTTATGCTTTTCCAATTGCTGGCCCCGTTTGCACACGATTTCATTCTGTTTAATCTCTTCAGGTACATTACCTTCCGCACCGGCGGCGCTATGGCGACCTCGCTGCTGATCTGTTTTGTTTTTGGGCCTGCCATTATCCGGTGGCTCAAGTCCAAGCAGGGCGAGGGTCAGCCGATCCGCGATGACGGTCCGGAAACCCACTTCAAGAAAAAAGGTACGCCGACCATGGGCGGGCTGATGATCCTTGTTTCGGTCGTTATCAGCACCGTTTTGTGGATGGATATGTCTAACCTCTATACCTGGGCCGTTTTGTTCGTGACCATGGGGTTCGGGCTTGTCGGGTTTCTGGACGACTACAACAAGCTGACCAAGCGGTCGACCAAGGGCGTTCCGGGGAAGATCCGGCTCGCGATTCAGGCCGTTATTTCGGCTCTCGCCGTTTATTCCATCGCGAGCGCGGCGGCTCCGGAATCCGCTTCGGGTCTCGCTATTCCGTTCGTCAAGGATTACATGCTGCCGCTTGGCGCGTTCTTTATTCCCTTCGCGGTGTTTGTGATCGTGGGGGCGGCCAATGCCGTGAATCTGACCGACGGCCTCGACGGGCTCGCGACGGTTCCCGTGATTATCGTGGCTTTGTGCTTTATTGTGATTTCCTATCTCGCGGGCAACTTTGTGTTCGCCAATTATTTGCAGCTTCATCATGTGCCGGGCGCGGGGGAATTGGCCGTGTTTTGCGGCTCGCTGGTCGGGGCTTGCCTCGGCTTTTTGTGGTTCAATGCGCCCCCGGCTCAGGTTTTTATGGGCGATACGGGTTCGCTGGCGCTCGGCAGCGCTTTGGGGACCGTTTCCGTTATCGTCAAGCATGAGCTGGTGCTCGCCATTGTCGGCGGCCTGTTCGTGGCGGAGACGCTTTCGGTTATCATTCAGGTGGCCTCTTTCAAGCTGACGGGCAAGCGGGTTTTCAAGATGGCTCCGATCCATCATCACTTTGAAAAGCTCGGCTGGTCGGAGCCGACGGTCGTTATTCGATTTTGGATCATTGCCTGTATTTTGGGCTTGATCGGATTGTCGACACTGAAATTGCGATGAGCGGATATTCGATTATAGCGCGCGTTGAGCGCTGGCCTATTGCAGGGTCCTTTACGATCAGCCGGGGGTCGAAGACAGAGGCTGTCGTGGTTGTCGTCGAGGTCGGCGACGGGACTTTTGTCGGGCGCGGCGAAAGCGTGCCTTATGCGCGCTATGGCGAAAGCGCGGAAAAGACGATTGCCGAGATCGGTGCGTGGGAAGATATTTCTCCGGAAACGCTGCATAGGGATTTTGGGCCCGGCGCGACGCGCAATGCGCTCGATTGTGCGTTCTGGGATTTGAGGGCGCGACGGACGGGGGCGCCTGTTTACAAGCTGGCGGGGCTTTCGAAGCCGAAGCCTTTGATTGCGTCTTATACGATTTCGCTCGATACGCCGGAGAAGATGGCGCGGGCGGCCGCGGAGGTTGCGCACAGGCCTTTGCTCAAGATCAAGCTCGGCAAGGAGGGCGACCCGCAGCGCATTGAGGCCGTTCGCAATGCCGCGCCCCGCACGCGCCTGATCGCCGACGCCAACGAAGGCTGGACCGACGGCAATATTTTGGAAAACATGGAGGCTTGCCGGAAGTTTTGCGTCGAGCTTGTGGAGCAGCCTTTGCCTGCCGACAAGGATTCCATTCTGAAATCCATTGAGCATGCCGTTCCTGTTTGCGCGGACGAGAGCGTTTTTGACAGCGCGTCCCTGGCGGGGCTGGCCGGGAAGTACGATGCCGTTAACGTCAAGCTCGACAAAACCGGCGGCTTGACCGAGGCTTTGGCGACCATTTCCCTCGCGCGCGGCATGGGACTCAAGATTATGGTCGGGTGCATGGTTTCGACCTCGCTGGCTGTGGCTCCTGCCATTCTTGCCGCTCAGGGGGCCGATTTTGTCGATCTCGATGCGCCTCTTTTGCTGGCTGCAGACCGCAAGGACGGTTTGCGGTATGAAGGGGGGCTGGTTTATCCGCCTTCGGGGGCGCTTTGGGGGCGGAGAACTTCTTGGCTGGCCCGCGCTTCGGCGGCTATAAGGTCTTGCGCCGAGAGAACTGCCCTCTAGATTCAAGACAGGATTCCTTATGCCGACTTTGACCAGATCCGATCGTTCCGTTTTAGGCCGCTGGTGGTGGACCGTCGACCGCTGGGTGCTCGCGGCGCTCGTTGTGATTATGGGATTCGGCATTTTGCTGATTCAGGCGTCGACGCCGGCCGTCGCCATCAAGCACGGCTGGAGCAATCTGTATTTCGTCGAGCGCCATCTCGTTATGCTTTTGCCGGCCGTCGGGGTTATGTTTGTCATCTCTTTGCTGTCGGTCAGGAAGATTTGCATGCTCGCCGCTTCCCTTCTGGCTGTGTTTTTGCCGCTTTTGATCGCGACGCCTTTTGTCGGTGCGGAGATCAAGGGGGCCGTTCGATGGATTCACGTTCTCGGGCTTTTTTCCGTTCAGGCGTCGGAGTTCGTCAAACCCTTGTTCGCCGTTACGGCCGCGTGGCTTTTTACCCGCCAGTGCGAACGCCGGGGGTTTCCGGCGCTTAGCGTGAATTTGTCGCTTTACATTGCGATTATGGTCTTTTTGCTCATGCAGCCCGATATCGGCATGGCTTTTCTGGTTTCGGCCATCTGGTTCGGGCAGTTCTTTCTTGCGGGGCTTCCGGTGGCGTTTGTGGGGATCGGGATTGCTTCGGGCATTGCGGGGTTGTTTGGCGCTTATTATGCGTTCCCGCATTTCGCCTCGCGCATGGACAAGTTTTTGAGCCGTACGGGCGATACCTATCAGGTGGATAAGGCTTTGGACGCCTTTGCAAACGGCGGACTGCTGGGAACCGGGCCGGGCGAGGGGAAGGTCAAGATGTTTATTCCGGACGCCCATGCCGATTTTGTGTTTGCCGTGGCGGGCGAGGAACTCGGGATGCTTTGGTGCCTTTTGATTATCGGGTTATTCGCGTTTATCGTTTTGCGCGGAATCAGGAAGCTTAATCAGGAAAACAGCCTTTTTATCGTTTTGGCCGTCAGCGGGCTTTTGATTGAGTTTGGGCTTCAGGCCGTTATCAACCTCGGCTCGACCATGCGCTTGCTTCCGGCCAAGGGGATGACGCTGCCGTTTATCTCTTACGGCGGATCGTCGCTGTTTGCGCTGGCCATCGGCATGGGCATGCTTTTGGGACTGACGCGCAAGCGATTTGGGATGGTCGACGACGATTAGTTCGTGGTCCGGAGACTTTTTAAAAGCTGTTCCCTGACTTTTTCGACGGCGCTGTCCCAGTCGCCCGGCTTTGCCTGGCCGATGACGCGCGCACTTGGATACCATGGGGTGTCGGGGCGGTTTTGAAGCCAGCGCCAGCAGGCGTCGAAGCGCGAGAGAATCCACACGGACTTGCCCATTGCGCCCGCCAGATGAGCCACGGACGTGTCGACGGAGATGACGAGGTCAAGATGCTCGACGATTGCCGCCGTGTCTTCGAAATCGTCGACCTCGTCCATGAAATCGGTGATGAGACCGTCAAGCCCGCAGGTTTTGATTTGTGCTGCCTTTGCGCCTTTTTGAAGGCTGTAGAAGCGTATGCCTTCTAGGGTCAGCAGGGGCCTTAGTTTTTCGAGATCCATGCTGCGCCGGAGATCGATCAGGTGGGCGTTGATCTGTTTTTCGCGAGGATTTCCCGCCCACACGATTCCGACTTTGATCCCGCTCCCTTCGTCGAAGCGTTCGCGCCATTTCGCGCGCGCCTTTTCTCCGGGGCTCAAGTAGGGGGTCTTGTACGGAATGGACTCCACTTCGGTTCCGAAGGCGAGGGGAAAGCTCATCATCGGAATATGGAAATCGAAACCCGATTCCGGATTTTGTTCCAAAACCTCGTCGATATAGGGACAACGCGAAAAAAGCTTGCGGAGCGGCGGCTGGCAAAAGACGGATACGCTTGCGCCCCGTTCCTTGCATAGCTCGGCATAGCGGATGAACTGGATGCTGTCGCCGAGACCTTGCTCGCTTCGGATCAGCAGACGCTTGCCGTTCAGGTTTTCGCCCATCCAGCGGCGCTCGGGCGCATAGGCACCGCGCATGGTGGCCACGCCAAGGCCCTCTTCGTACATCGTCCAGCCCTCGCCGTATCGGCCCAGCGCGAGCAGGGAGAGGCATTGGTTCCATTTGGCGTAGATCGACGCGGGTTTGGTTTTCAGGGCTTCGGCGAACAGGCTGACGGCCTGAGGGTGCTCGCCGCGCTCTTGCAGATAGGTGCCGAGGTTGATTTTCGTGTCGGCGCAGGCGGGCTTGAGGCGCAGCACGTTGCGGCACATTTCGATGGCTTCGTCCAAACGGCCCACGTCGTGCAGGCTGGAGGCGAGGTTGACCATCGCTTCGGGATAATCGGGGCGGAGACGGAGGGCTTTTTGGTAGTAGGGAATGGCTTCTTTGGGTTTGCCTCGCTGGCGCAGGACAACGCCGAGGTTGTTGAGCATTGCGGGATTGTCGGGGTCGGCTTGCACCGTTTTTTCGAGAAACGATTGAGTGCGCGCGAGCCATTCCTGATGTTGCGCGGTTTCGCCCGCGTGGGCCAGCGCGGTGCACAGGTTGACCATCGCGGACAGGTAATTGGGATTCAGGTTCAGGGCGGCGTGGAAAGCGGCGATGGCTTCGCGGTATTTGCCTTGCGAGAGGAGGCTGTTTCCGTGATCGACGTGCGCGGGGGCGTAGGAGGGATCGAGCCGCGAGGCTGCGCCGTAGGCGGCTTCGGCTTCGTCCATGCGGCCTATTTCGTAGCAGATCCTGCCGAGGTTGCTTAGCGCGGGGACATAGGTCGATTGGCGGGTCAGTGCTTGCTTGAATTGTTGGATCGCGTCGTCGGGCCGATTGAGGTTGCCGAGCGCGATTCCCAGATTCGTTAACGTTTCGGGGTCGTCGGGGAGGAGGCGCGCCGCTTTGCCTAAGTATTCGGCGGCAAGCGTTTTTTTCCCCATTTGCAGATAGAGGGCTCCAAGGAGGCGCAGACCGTCGGGTTGGGCTATGCCTCCGATGTGCAAAAGCTTTTTATAGGCTTTTTCGGCATCGGCGAAGCGTTCGGCTTTGTGGTGATCGATGGCGGTCTTAAGCAATTGCGAGGCGCTGGGCATGGTTCTTACAAGAGAAGCCACAGGAGATTCTGTCAATAGGCGTTTTTTTAAGGCGCGTTTGGGCGGGGTTTTGTGAACGAAGCCTCTTGTAAAATGGGGCTAAAAAGGTTTTTATCTTCGGTAACCGATTATTTTAAGGCGAATGAGACATGAGCACGAGATACAATCCGCAAATTACCGAAGAAAAATGGCAAAAAATTTGGGCCGAAAAGGAATGCTTTAGAGCGACCGAGGACGATTCGCGTCCGTAATTTTATGCGCTGATCGAATTTCCGTATCCTTCGGGCGAGGGGCTGCATGTTGGCCATCCGCGCAGCTATACTGCTCTCGATATCGTCGCGCGCAAGCGGCGCATGGAAGGCTGTAACGTTCTTTATCCCATCGGGTGGGATGCCTTCGGCCTGCCGACAGAGAATTTCGCGATCAAGACGGGGCAACACCCAAGAGTTGTGACGCAGAAGAACATTGCCAATTTCCGCCGCCAGCTCAAAAGCCTCGGCTTTTCGTTCGATTGGTCACGCGAGGTCGATACGACCGATCCGGGGTATTACAAATGGACACAGTGGATTTTTCTCAAGCTTTGGGAAAAGGGGCTCGCTTACAAAACCAATATGCCCGTCAACTGGTGCCCGTCGTGCAAGGTCGGTTTGGCCAACGAAGAGGTTGTGAACGGCGAGTGCGAACGTTGCGGCGGTACGGTCGTTCAGAAACGGCGCAGCCAATGGATGTTGCGCATTACCAATTATGCCGAGCGGTTGCTTTCTGATCTCGATACGGTTGACTACCTTGAAAAGATCAAGGCTCAGCAGCGCAACTGGATCGGCAAGTCCATGGGCGCGGAGGTTGATTTTACGCTTCCGGCGCTGGACGGGAAGACGCTCAAGGTTTTCACCACGCGGCCCGATACGCTGTTTGGCGTGACGTATATGGTTCTTGCGCCCGAGCATCCGCTTGTGGCGGAGCTGATGGGGCGTTGCTCAAATCCGGACGCCGTCAAGGCCTATATCGAGGCGACGGCGCGCAAGTCCGATTTCGACCGGACGGAAGGCGCGAAGGAGGTTTCGGGCGTGGCGCTTGAGGGCGTGACGGCGCTGAATCCTGCGACGAAAAAGCAGGTGCCTGTCTGGATCGCCGATTATGTGCTTTCGACCTACGGGACGGGCGCGATTATGGCCGTTCCGGCGCATGACGAGCGCGATTGGCGGTTCGCAAAGAAATTCGGCTTGCCGATGATCGAGGTGGTCGAGGGCGGCGATATTTCGAAGGAAGCTTACGTTGTGACGTCGGACGAGGCGAAGGTTGTCAATTCGGGGCCGCTGGACGGGCTCAAGCCCTCGCAGGCCATCGAGAAGATGATCGGCATTGTCGAGAAGGACGGCTACGGGAAGGCTTCGGTCAAGTTCAAGCTTCGCGACTGGGTGTTCTCGCGTCAGCGCTATTGGGGCGAGCCCATTCCGATGATCGATTGCCCGAAGTGCGGGTGGGTTCCTTTGCCGGAGAGCGAGCTTCCGTTGAAGCTTCCGGATGTGGAGCACTATCAGACTTCGGAGACCGGCGAATCGCCGCTTTCGCTGATGACCGATTGGGTCAATACGACGTGTCCGAAGTGCGGCGGCGCGGCCAAGCGCGAAACCGACACCATGCCTCAATGGGCCGGGTCGTCGTGGTATTTCTTGCGCTATTGCGATCCGCATAACGACAAGGAACTCGCGAGCAGGGATGCGCTCCGGTTCTGGACGCCTGTGGACTGGTATAACGGCGGCATGGAGCATACGGTTCTCCATCTTCTTTATTCGCGATTCTGGCACAAGTTCTTGTTCGACATCGGCGTTGCGCCGACGGCCGAGCCTTATGCCCGGCGCACGTCGCATGGGCTTATTCTCGGCGAAAATAACGAGAAAATGTCCAAGTCGCGCGGCAACGTCGTGAACCCGGACGAGGTGGTGAAGGCTTATGGGGCCGACACGTTGCGCCTTTACGAAATGTTTATGGGGCCGTTCGATCAGGCCATTCCGTGGTCGACCACGGGACTGATGGGGATGTGGCGCTTTTTGGCCCGTTTGTGGGCGCTTAGCGAGAAGATCGGCGACGGCGCTGGCGAGAGCAAGACGCTTCGCGGCGTTCATCGCACGATCCGCGACGTCAGCGAACGTATCGAAGCCATGAAGTTCAATACGGCCATTGCCGCGCTGATGTCTTTGTCGAACGATTTTGGCGAACTGGAGCGGATTCCGAGGGGCGAATGGGAAATCTTCCTCAAGCTTTTGTTGCCGTTCGCGCCGCACATTGCGGAAGAAATGTGGGAGGCTTTGGGACACAAGGATCTTTTGGCTCTTGCGCCGTGGCCCAAGGCCGATCCGGCCCTTTTGGTTGAGGATACGGTTACGCTTGCGGTTCAGGTCAACGGCAAGCTCCGCGCGACCATCGTTGTGCCGCGCGATCTTCCCGCAAAGGAGGCCGAAGCCGCGGCTTTGGCCGAAGAGGGCGTTCTGCGCGCGCTTGACGGAAAAACGCCGAAAAAAATCATTGTGGTTCCCAACCGCATCGTTAACGTGGTCGCATGAAAAAACGCATCGTCTTTTCGCTCGTTGTTTCCTTGTTGCTGTCCGGTTGCGGCTTCAGGCCCATTTATGGGTCACATGGAGCCGATGGGCGCTCTTTGGTGGCGGATGAGATGAATAGCGTCGCTATCGACAATATTCCCGAACGCGAAGGGCAGATTCTCCGCAACGCGCTGGTCGACCGTATGTACAGGGCGAACAGGCCCGATAAGCCTGCTTACAGGCTTTCGATCAAGATTCGCAGCGTTGAACAGGATTCGGGCATTCTCGCCAACGCGACGGTTACGCGCGAACTGCTCGATGTTTATGGCGATTACGTTCTGGTCGATTCGAAAGGCAAGAAGCTTTTGTCCGGGACCGCGCACAGCGTGGCCAGTTTCGACAAGCTCGATCAGATTTATGGAACGGTCGAGGCGAGGAAGAACGCTTACCTGCGGACGCTCAATGAAATCAGCGAACAGGTCGTCAACCGGCTGAGCCTCTATTTCTCGGAAAGGGAATAGGCGTTAGCCTGGATTGTTTTCATCTGCTCCGGTTCCGGCAAGCGCGGCGGGGCGTTGGGGAATGGCATCCAGAGAATTTTTGTCGATGGGAATCGTGCAGGGGTCAGCGCTTCTGCCGTTATATATTTTTACGCACGGCACGAAATAGTCTTCGTAGGCCGTCCTTACGACAGGCGATTTATCCTGAGACGGCAAGGCGTGGATGCAGTCGGGGACATAGACCGTTCTGGTGTCGACAGGAAACGACGTCATGCCTATGTAGATGTCGCATGCGGCGCCCGCTTCTTTCAGGGAAGAATCGGGATGATAGTCCATGGAAATGTTTTTCAATCCGGCATGCACAACGTGGTCTTTCAGGGCCTTTTTGAAGGTCTGGATCGTCTCGTCGGTGTGATGTTCCCTGACTTTTTCTGCGAAGCATGCCTGGAAAAACTCGGCGGAAAAACTATCCTTGTCTTTGCCTTTGCTCCAGCGCGAGAAGATCAGGTCGTCTTTCTTTCCGGACAGGAGCCAGCCCCAAAAATCAACCATGAGGTCGACTCCGGCCAGATAGGGTTTTGGCGCGGCCTTGGCCCCGTAATATTCCGGATAAGCGTGGGCGAGGATCATATGATCGAACAGGCCGTAGTCTTCCGAAAAATGGATAAAGAAGCTTATGTTTCTTTCGGCCCCTTTTCGGAAAACCCGCTCTTGATGGAAGTCAAAGGCGTTTCTGACGCTTTCTCTCGCTTTCCGGGTCATTTGTTCGAGCGTCGCGGCGGTCTCTTCGGTCAGGTCTTGCGCCTTGTCGGAGCGTCTTTCCAGTGCAAAGCATAGAATCGTGAGGTTGTAGGCTTTTTGATAGTCGTCTTTTTTGTTTGGACGGTAGGGGAATGTTTTCCTCATAAGCGTCCACTCAATCAGGTCCTTCGTTGTGTGCGGACGGCAGGTGTCGATGGCTTCCGCGTAAACTTTTTCGAGACGTTCGTCGATTTTGGCGTTGGGTTCCGATTGATCGGTATCGGCTGCTGCGGGCGAGTCCTTTTTTATGGGCGCAAGATCCCGGCCAGGTTGAGTTTGTTCTGAGTCCATTTTCAATATTGTCTTTTTTTATATCGGAATTTTTTACCAAAACGCGAAGGTTAATGTCAAGATGGAGATTGTTTTCAACAAAGGGGAACCCTTTGAATATAGGCGATTATTGTTTGTATGCGGCGGATAAAAAAAAGCCCGGGGAGCGATCCCCGGGCTTTTCGTTCGTCAGGAAAGGACGTTTATTTCTTCTTTGCGTCCTTCTTGTCTTTCGACGTGTCGACAATCGGCGAGCCGTCGATGTTGAATTTCTCGATCTTCGCCTTGGCTTCCAACGCCTTGACTTCGTCGTTGGTCATTTCCTGCCCAAGCTGGTTGGCAATCTGATCTTTGACTTCCGCGAGCGGCGGCGGCGAGGACTTGCGCTTGTCTTCAACCTTAAGGATATGATAGCCGAAATCGGTCTTTACCGGCTTGTCGGACACTTCGCCCGTCTTCATGCCAAACGCTGCGTCGGCAAAGGGCTTGACCATTGCTTCGCGGGAGAAATAGCCCAGATCGCCGCCTTGCTTGGCCGATCCCGTGTCTTTCGACTTTTCTTCGGCGACCTTGGCAAAATCGGCGCCGCCCTTGAGCTGCTTGATGACGTCCTTGGCTTCGGCCTCGGTCTTCACGAGGATGTGGCGTGCGCGGACTTCGTCCTGCGGCTTGTATTTGGTCGCCAGCTCATCGTAGCGCGCCTTGATCTTGGCGTCCGTGATCTTCGGCTCGATTTGCTTGTGGATGTAGGCTTCCGCTACAACTTGCGCTTCAAGATCCTTTACCCGCATCTTGACTTCCTTGTCGTCTTGCAGGCCGTTCGCGTAGCCTTTTTGCGATACGACTTTGGTCGCAATGACTTTCGACAGAATTTGCGGATAGATCATCTGCGGCGGGACCTGCTGAAGTTGCGGGCCGGCCATTTGAATCTGGCGCATAATGTCGGAACGATGAATTTCTTCGCCGTTGACTCGGGCGACGACAGGATCGCTCTCGGCGGCAAGGACCGGAAGGGCCAATGACGCCAGACTAACGGCAGTGCCTAGAAGAAATTTTTTGTGCATTTGTGAGAGT